>QILJ01000576.1 GCA_003233295.1 Ignavibacteria bacterium
AAATTGGCGTGGTCGCATTGTATTAACCTATGATAGTTAAGCCTTTTAGGAATATAGATGACAAAAAGAATTGGATTTTTAACGACTGGATCTAATCAAGATTCATATATGTATTTAGAAACGGCTTCAGGAGAATCGTTAGCTTTTGGAGCAGATATTGCTACTAATACTTTTAATATAAATACTTCTCCAACATCAGGAGCAATTCCGAAAGAAGCGACCTCAAATTTTGCAATTGATGCGAGTTCCAATGGAGATATAGCATTTCTACCCAATGGAACAGGAAGTTCAGTTTTTGCCAATGGGGATGTAGAGATATCTTCAGGAGATCTAGATTTAACTACAGCCCTTGGAGGAGCTGCTAAAATATTCTCTACTGGTGAACAAGTATTAAGTGTTCAAACTCTTTTAAATAATACGTTTGTGGGCCCAAATGCGGGTGGGTCCGTACTTGCTTCTAGCAATAATACAGGAATTGGAGACAACTCATTATCAGTAGTAGAAGTTGGCGCGGTTCGTAATACTGCAGTAGGTGCTAATAGCGGAATAAGCATAGAAAATGGATCTGACAACGCAATTCTTGGATATAATTCTGGTCTTGATTTAGTAGATTCAAACAAAAATACGCTACTTGGATCTTCTGTTTTAAGAAATAGCGTTTCAGCAGAACGTAATTTATGTGTAGGTTATTTTTCTGGAAATAATTATGGTGCAGCAGAAAGCAACAACATATTACTTTCAAACGTTGGCCAAGCTTCAGAAAACAATACGATAAGAATAGGAACCCAGGGCGGGGGTGCAGGCCAACAAAATCGTTGTTTCTTAGCTGGAGTAAGCGGAGTTACTCCATTATTGCCATCTCAAGTTGTAGTGGTAGATAGCCTAGGACAACTAGGATCAATTGTAGCTCCTGTTGCTTCTGAGTTTGCAGATAATCTATTTAGAATATTTGATGACCTAGATACAACAAAGAAGATTGCATTTCAAGCAAGTTCTATTACGACTGGTACTACCCGTACTATAACGATGGCAGATAGAGATTTGAGTTTATCAACGCCCACGTTTGATGAAACAACTTTAACACAAAATCTTAATCTTCCTGCTACAAATGCTGCATTGACTACTGGAGTCATAACAATAGATAGTGTACGTTTTTTACATGGTAAAAGTGGAAATGTATACATAGGGCCGAGTGCAGGAAATGGAAATGCATCTAATGAAAATATTGCTATAGGAAATACTGCTATGACGGCAGTTAATGCAACTGGAGTTCAAAATGTAGCTATTGGTAGTCGAGCTTTAACGGCATTAACTACGGGAGATTCTAATGTAGCGGTTGGCTATGAATCGTTAGATGTAGTAACTACTGGAAGTGGCAACCATGGATTTGGATATCAAACACTAGGTTCAATTGGAACTTCAGCTTCATTTAATCTTGCAATTGGTCACGCAGCGGGTCTTAGTTTGACAACAACAGATTCTAATAACGTAATTATTAATCATAGAGGAACAGCTGGCGATAACAATACCATTCGTATTGGAACACAAGGATCTGGAAACGAACAACAAGATACTGCCTTCATTGCAGGTATATATAATGTGGCTCCTGGTGGTGGAAATGACGGAATGGTTATTATTGATAGTTTGGGACAACTAGGATCTCAAACAGATCTGTTAATGCCAAATAATCCGGCATTTTTAGTATTACGTGATGCTGATGTTAGTAATGTTACTGGAGATGGCACTGTTTATACAGTTGTTTGGGATTCAGAAATATTTGATCAAGACTCAAATATGACAACTACGACATTTACTGCTCCTGTTACTGGACGTTATCAATTAGCTGCAGCCATACAATCAATAGATGCTTCTGCAGCTTATATTTTTGCACTACTGCAAATTGTAACAAGTAACCGTACGTATCAAAATAATAATATAGCTGAATTAACTACTAGAAGTCATGTGATATCGGTAACTGCAGATATGGATGCTTCGGATACAGCTACCGTAACTCTTCGCTATGGAAATCTTACTAAGATCGTAGATATTCAAGGAAACACTGGGGCTGGTGCTACAGTAACTTATTTTAGTGGATGTTTAATTAGTTAGTTAATATTAAAATTATAGGAGAAAATATGAAAGTTTCAGTAAACGACATAGAGCTATTTACTCTATCAGCTATCCATAAACAGGTAATCTGTAATGATATAGATATAGATGTATTAGAAAAGGATTTAAAAAGAAGATTACAATGGGTATTGATACATAAATATGAACAATCTTTCAAAAGGTTAAAAAATGAATGGGATTCAAAATTGGCCGCCAATGGCGTAAAGATGATACCAACAGATGCAGATGAATATGCATCGCTCGTATTTACTCAGTCTAATTACTTAGATAGAAAGGCTAAAGATTTGCTAAATGTACAGGTGTTACCACCAGTTTAAGGAATTTAAATGAGAAAACGATTTGGATATAAAAACTCTATATTGATTTCTTTATTAGGAATTCTTCTATGTTTGGCTGGTTGTAAATGGTTTAAGCAGATTAGAAATCAGATAGTAGAAAGAATTGATATAGATATTGATGTTGATTGGGTAAGTAAAGATGCCGATGGAAACATTACAAAGTACGATCTATTGACGTTAGATAATGTAGAAGAAACTATATTTGCCGTAGATGATAATAATGATTTAGAATAGAGTCGTGGTGGCTTATCGGTTACTTACTTCCGACCCATTCCGTTTCCTTTTTCCCTGTAGGTGTTATGCTTACAGGGAAAATTTATCTATCATATTTAATAGGAGAATTTATGAAAATAGTTCAATCAGTTTCATTTCAACATGAAGTAGAAGGCCGCATGTACTGTTTAACATTTCCAATGCCAGCTCCTTTAGGTGAATGTTATGATGTAGCTGCAGCCGTATGTAGTGAATTTTTGAAAAAGATGAAAGAAGAAGAATTAAAACTATCCGAGTCAAGACTCGCTGAGTCAAAATCAAAAGAATCATCTGTAGAAGAAGCACCTAAAGAAGATGAAAAAGCGAGTGATTAATGGCTAATTCATTAGATTTACGATTTAGTCCTTTAACGTTAAGAAGTGTAACCGGTGTAACATTGGCCAATCCCGCATTATTTTATGCAATTGGAGTTCCGTTAGAAGCTGAATGTCGTATTATAAAGTTTGATAACTTAACGAATGTAGATGTCTTTATCTCTAGAAATGGTGTAACAGCTTTTACTATTATCCCTACAGGTGGATTTCTCTTGCTGGATATTACGGCGAACAAATCTAATCTTCAAGGTCTATTTATAGAAAAAGGTGCACAGTTTTGGGCAAATGCAGCGGTAGCTCCAACGAGTGGCTCTGTATATGTAAGTGCATTTACATCAGCTGGCGCTCTTGATGGATGACTTTATTAAAAGTTTAGAAGAGTTACACGTTAAAGTAGATAAGTTAATTGGAATAGTTAAGCCGCACTCAACCGATCATAGAGAACTATTTAAAGCTTTATCATTGGCACAAGCTGATTATACACAAGTTGATTTTAGCGGAAAGAATAGTCACTATAAAAACAAATATGCCACCTTGGGTGATCTGCAAGATGCAAGTAGAAAAGCTTTATGTTCTAATGGATTATCGGTATACCAACATCTTTATCAAGATGATAATGGCCATAACTTTTTAAAAACGGTATTAGCACATCTGAGTGGACAAACTTTAACTAGCACGGTAAGAATTGCACCCACTCAGAATAACATACATCAGATAGGAAGTTATTTAGCCTCTATGCGACGTATGAGTTATGCATCATTGATTGGGTTATTGGTTCATGATGCGGATGATGACGATGGATTTACATGTATGGCAGATCGTGTAGATACAATTGCTAAAGGTACAAAGCCTAGTTATACAAGTCCTAGTACAAAGAATGCTGAGTTCGATATGATTAGTAAGGCCGAGCTTGAAACATTGGAAAAATCAATGGGTTCTCATTATGATCTGGGTGATGAGATTATAAGCGCCTACCAGATTCCTTCTTTATCCGATTTACCTAAAAGTAAATATGAGTTTGTTCTTGGCCAGATGCGCAGAAATGTAGCTCGTCGAGATGGATTGCTCTAACTTGTATCTATTTTTAGGTAAAATTTACTGTTGCTCCTTCTTGCTACTTCTGAGAAGAAGTGGTTATTTTCCCCCCAGTTGTAATACTTCCGCCAGTTGTAATACTTCCGGGGGGAAAGACTAGCCAAACAGGCTTGTGCTTAAGACGTTTTTATTAATTTCCAAGTTTCAATTGATTCTTTTCGGTATATTTCTAGATCAACAGTAGAAAGTTCTGGAATCTCTTTATAGTTTACCACACCTTTTCTCATCTCTTTTAAGAAAATAAATTGACCAGCTACAAGAGTTTCATGATTAGCAATGCTTATCAATGTATTTTTAATTTTTGCTTCTCTTTGAGCTAATTCTTTTCGTTTTTGAGATATTCTCCATAACTCTATAGCGATAACCTCAACAGCGCTAACTTCTTGTGTATACATATATACTCCAGCTAAAAGTGATTATTTACTTTAACTATATCATACTTGCTTATAATTGCAACATATGATATAGTATAGTTATAAGTTAATTGATAAAGAGGAAAAAGATGAAAAAAGACTGTGAAGAGTTGAGAGAAAGGTTATGGAAAGCATGGAAGTCTGCATTTTTAACAAAAGGCGCAATGGCAAAAGATATTGGAATTAGTTATGGAACATTTTCACGTTTTATAAATGGTTTTAATAAGATATCGATGTCTAGTTATTTAAGGATATTAGATTGGGTTGATTATAGGGAATCTCTATGAAAGATAAGTTAAATTTACTTACTGCATTGGCAAAAGCTCAAAGAAAGTTTTCCTCACTTGAAGAAAGTGCTAGAAATAATCATCAAAAGTATTCGTATGCTAAATTATGTGATCTTTATAATACGGTTAAGAAACCGTTAGATGATGCAGGTATAACTCTTACTCATCATAGATGTATAGATTCGGAGTTGGGTAAAATAATCCAAGTGACTACTATTACGCATCGTGAAAGTGGAGAGTATTTAGACGATGAAGTTATTATCGAGAGTGAACGGCCTGGTCCACAGGGATTTTCAGCCGCATGTACATATGCAAAGAAGATGGGTATCAAGAATTTATGTGCTATTGATGCGGGTGAAGATGATAATGATATGGTGGAAGATCATATATACATAGAGAACAAAAAGTTTGTAATAGATGTAATTAAATCTGCAGGAAATAAAGAAGTTCAAAATAATTTGTGGATAAAGTTAAAAGATAAGTTTCGTATTACAACTCTGGATAATGTTCCTGAAGATACGTTGAATAAAATGGTTAAGTTTCTTAAGATATAAATCTTTCTACTCCTAGGATTATATGGATTATTCACAAGAAAATATAGCTGTTATGCATAAAGAATTAAAAAAGATTCAACACCAATCTAATTCTTTAAGTGAAGTAATAAGTAATTTACCTACCCTATTTTTAATAAAAACAATAAATGGAATAAGCGAATATGATAAAGTCATCCCACCTTTTATGTTTATGATTTTAGATATTTATGAAGGAATTGACCCCGATGGTGAAAGAGGTTTAGAGAGTTTGTTATATCTCAGTGTATTAGAGTTCTTAAAGCGAATAAACGTTGTAGAAGATTACAGTCAAGATAAAGACTTTTTATCTTATTCTATAACATTTAAAACACAAATACTTTTTTCTAAAGATATTAGAAAAATAGTTAGTAAGGCTCACAATAAGTTTAAAAGACAAGAGATATTAAGTGATAAATCGGTTGATTTAATTATTAATACAATAAGCTTTATAAAAGGTCGATAATGAGCTATAACAGAATAATTATGTGGGGTAATTTAACACGAGATCCAGAAGTTAAAGAGATTGGATCTACTCAATTATGCAAGTTTACTCTGGGAGTGAATCGTAAATATAAAAATAGAGCTGGTGAACTTCAAGAAGAGGTCTGTTTTTTGGATATAGAGGCATGGGGATCACTGGCTGATGCCTGTGGTAAGTATTTAGAAAAAGGACACTCTGTATTGGTTGAGGGTTATTTAAAACAAGAGAGATGGGATACTCCTGACGGCAGTAAGCGTAGTAAACATATTTTAAGAGCTGATAACGTTTCTTTTATGGGTAACAATAGTGTTAAAAAAAATGATAATGTTATGCAGAATCCTGAAGGCCAAGTGGAGTTACCATTCTAATGAATAATCATTTCTTTATATTAAATGCGATAAAAGATGGGTGGTATTGGATAAAACGGTGGTACAGAAATAGAGAAAAAGACTAATGAAAAGAAATAAATTTGATATTTTCAGTAGAATATTTATTATAAAGATATTGATCTAAATAACAAAAAGACCCAGGATGTACCTGAGTCTTCTTGAAATCTTTTACCAGGGCCACAGACTAGAATCAAAGCCCACTGGAAATATATGTTTAAAGAATACCATACAAATAGAAAAAATCAAGAGAAAAAGAAAACATCTACAAAAGATGGTATTTCTTATTGTATTTCAAATAACAAGAAAAAAACGTCGCATGGTGATCACTGTGCTTATACCTGTAAAAATCCTAGAGTACATAGTCGTAAATATCGTAAACGTAGATCATTTCAAGAGTGGTCTAAATTTAAAGCTCCTAGTCCTGTAGTAAGGACTGTTAAAGAATTAGTGGGATTGTTTAAATCTTATACTCCCTATGCTTTACAAGTTTTAGATTATCTTATTTGGTGTGATTCAAGAGGAATTCCACTTTTTATGGGTCAAAAACATATTGGAAATGTAAAAGGGATGTGTAGGCAGACGGTCAATAGACATATACAGCGCTTTTATAATGATGGATTGTTGGATATATATACACGGCCTAATGGATCTAATATATATAAGCTTTCTTCTATATTCAGAAACAAAGATGTTCAGAAAAAACTATTTAAGCTTCTTCCTGTTTTATGCTCATTATTCTTATCACTTTTAAGTGCATATTCCATTACTTCTCCTTTTCCAGATCATTTCTTTTATGGTAGTAAGACTCCATCTAGAGCTATTGGATCTATTATACAGTCTACTAAGGAGACACTATACAAGAGACAGGTATTTAATTTTATTAATAATAAGGAAGAGATAAGAAATAATTCCCAAAAAGGGGAAGAGTTTATACACAATTTGCTATCTCAAGTTAAAAAGAAAGAGAAAGTAATGTATCAAGCACCAAAACGAATACCACAAGAGCGTATATACTCCAACAATAAAGAATATTATGACAGTAAGCCTTCTCAGTTTGATAGAGAGCAAGCTGAGTTACGAAGGAATATATATATTAATGAGACTGATAGAATAGTGAAAGAGGCTGATGTTAGGCAAAAGGTATTAGAAATTGAACGAGGAACTGAATATGAAAAGAATAATAATGAAAAAGGTAATGCTATATTAGAAAGAGCTCTTGGATTAAAATTAGATTGATAACAATAACTTGCAATAACTACCCATATGTGTTATTATTATACTATAAGAAACGTTGAAGAACAGAAGTTATTAACAGAACAGAAGTGATTAAGTAACAGAAGTTATTAACAGAGCAAAAGGAATAAAATGAACCAAGAACAAAAACTAGCTATTATAAAATCATTCGAAGATAGGCTCCATGATTTTCTAGGACCTCTAGAAGTACAAAATATGCTTCGAATGTTAGACAATCTACTCAAAGATGAAATGGACGCTGTTGTTTTAAACCGTGCTATAATATTAGAAGAAAAACTAGATGCCAAAGCTGATAACTACTTAAAATAAAAACTATTCGTAGACCAATCAATTCTCAAATGGTATTGTATTTCCAAAAACGAGGTCTGAATGTTTATCTTAAAGGGAAATCCAGTACCATTAGCTAGAGCTAGATTCAGTCAATACAAAGTTTATGACTCTCAAAAACATCTACGTGTTTCAAAATGTATAGAACTAGAACAACAAGTAGAACAACAATTGCTCAGAGATCAACCAATACAGCTCCAAGCTACCTTTTTTATGCCAATCCCAAAGTCATACTCCAAAAAAAGATATAAGACTGTCCTGGGTCAACCTCATATCTTTAAACCCGATATATCTAATCTAATAAAATGGATAGAAGATCTCGCTACCGGCATAATATATCACGACGATTGTGTAATAACTCAAATCATTGCCAATAAAGTCTATGATCCAAAACCCAGAACCGAATTTAGTTTTACTATATATGAGGCAGATAGAAATGAAGACTAGTGCTGAGCTTAAAAAAACTACTAAAAGAAAAAGAAAAGCTGCGATAAAAAGCGAGCCTCTATTATATTGGAATGCTTTTGAAGAGAAGGGAATACCCCTCTCGAAGATGACTGCACTCGCAAATGATCTAGTAGATGGCGTTAAAAAAGAACGATATTATACTATTGAACGCTTTCTTGCTCATCATCATATTCCATATCAAACTTGGAAACGATGGATGAAGAAATTTCCTATCGTTAAACAAGGCGTATTGAGCGCCAAAAACATTCTATATGACAAACGAGTTCAAATGGGCTACAAAAAAGAATGCTCAGACCGATTACTTGCCGATATGTGGCGATACTCAGAAATGCACCGCGAAGATGTAGTTTGGGAAAAGAATCTAAGCAGCGAAAAAATAAAAAACCTTGAACTACAACTCAAAAATCAAGTAGCCCAGGGATCTAGCACAATAACTATTGAACTTGATGGCGAGAAATTTACTATAGATAACCCCACATGCAAAGAGAAATAAAACCTGATATCTGGAAGGTACCCGTGGCCACTGAATCTTCTTCTGCAAATATCAAACTTTCACGATTTAAACCAAGGTGGTACCAAAAAAGACTCATACGTGCTCTCTTTAAGGAAGGAAAAAAAAGAGCTGTATGTGTGTGGAGCCGTAGATGTCTCGATGGAGATACTCATATAATTATGTCTGATGGCTCTTGGAAATATTTAAAGGATATTAATATTGGAGATAAGATATTATCTCATAATGGAATATCATATGAAGAAGATATAGTAGTTGATCACTGGGATGCTGGTATTAAAGATGCCATAAAGCTAAATAATCGATTTTATCTCCCCTTAGTGAGTTCTGGTGATCATAAATTTGCTACTCTCACCCGTAATAAACAATCTATAAAATGGAAAAAGCTTGATGATTTTAGTGGATCAACTTCATGCTTGCAGTTTCAACGTGGTATCTCAGGAACTGTAGATAATAAACTTACTGCCGAGCTAATTGGTTATTTGCAGGGAGACGGTTATGTTGCTGGATATCAACAGCCAAAGTTTACTAATACTAACGTTGAAATTCTTAATCGTGTTGATGAACTTGCTAGAATCCATGGTTGCGTTCCAATATGGAGAAAAAAAGGAAATGGATACGACATTGGTCTTTCTAATGGAACCCTAGGAGGCGCATCTAAGAATAATATTAAAGAGATATTTAGAGAATTTGGACAAGACGTTCCCAAGTATAAACAACGTATTCATCCCATTATATGGAATATGAATGATGAATCTGTATTTCGCTATTTATCAGCTATAATTTCATGTGATGCTTCTATTACTTATAGATTTTCTTCATCTCCGATTGACCGTTTTAATAAAAAAGCTAATGCAGAGATTGTTATTCATTGTGGAGTTTCTGAGGATTATGCATTCGATATGTATTGGTTGCTTAGAAAGGTTGGTATTTCTCCACAGCGTCCTAAGTGCGAAAGAGGATCCAATTGGAAGATACGCATATCTAAAGTTAATTCTCTTAAGATACTACTTAATAACGGTCCTTTTGTTGGGAAAGAAGAAAAACGAAAAGAGTGCCTTAAGTTCATAGATCATTTATCAAAAGAATACCAGATTCACTTTGAAAATTATGAAGCTCTTCCGAGAAAAAATGATACTGATCCTGTTCATATGTACGATATTCGAACCAAAAAGAATCATAATTTTGTTGCAAATGGATATCTCGTCCATAATTCAGGAAAAGATTTCATGGCCTGGCAATTAGCTTTTTGGCAATGCTTAGCTCACAAATGTACTGTCTTCTATGTTTTTCCAACTCAGGCTCAAGCTAGATCGGCTATATGGTCTGGTATAACTATAGATGGTCAATCATTTCTAGACTATATTCCCCCAGAACTTATATATAAAAAGAATGAAGCTCGTATGGAAATTACCTTCGTCAATGGATCTATATTAGCCCTTAAAGGATCTAATAACTTTGACTCTTTACGTGGTACCAACCCATATATGTGTATATTCTCTGAGTATTCGTATCAATCTCCGGATGCCTGGACATTGTTTTTACAGCCAGTTTTACGTGCGAACGATGGAATTGCAATATTCATCTCCACACCTTTTGGAAAGAACCATTTATATTCTCTTTATGAAATTGCAAAAAATTCTCCTGATACATGGTATTGCGATCTATTGACCGTAGAAGATACAGGTCATATAGATGTACAAGAAATTAAAGATGATGTAGCAAAAGGTCTCATATCGGAAGATCAAATGCTTCAAGAATATTATTGTTCGTTTACTCAGGGAGTAGAGGGATCAATCTATGGTAAATATATAAATAATCTTCGTCTCGACAATAGGATTACTACTGTTCCACATGAGCCAGGGCACCCAGTGCATGTAGCATGGGATCTTGGATGGAATGATAGTACAGCTCTAATATGGTTTCAATCTATTGGGAAAGTAGTTAATCTAATTGATACTTATGAATGTAATCGTAAGCCATTAGAGCACTATGTTAATATAATTAAAGATAAAGATTACACCTATGGAACGCATTTTCTTCCTCACGATGGTAAAAATCATGAGCTTATTGCAGGTATATCAAGAGAGAGAAAATTACGTGATCTAGGACTTAATATTAAGATTCTTGAACGTGTACGTATTGTAGATCGAATAGAGCAAGCACGGTGTATGTTTGCTCGTTTATGGATGGATGAAACAAAGAGTGCTCCATTGATTAAAGCTCTTGAAAATTATCGAAGAGAATGGGACGATAGGCTTAAAAGATATAAAGATAATCCACTTCACGATTGGTCTTCACATTTAAGTGATTGTTTTTCTTATATGGCTATGGCTTTACAACATACTAAGCGTGGAATGACCCAACAAGATGCGGATGAGCTACGTAGAAAAGCTCTAATGAAAAATACAGGCCAAGGACCACAATTTTTAAATTATAGTTAGCTTGCATAGTTATATAGCTCGTTTTAGACTAAGGCCATACGTATAATTAGGAGTTTAGATGAAAATTTTTCCTGAAGTTGCTTCTCAGTATATAAATAATGATGATGAAGCTAGTGGTCGCTTTGGTGAATTCGTTCGCCAATCGCTTACTCTCAATGAACAGTGGTGGACACAGGCTAACCTTGATACTCGATATGAAGCTGGTGACCAGACTTTATGGAATCAGTTTTACAATACTTGGAATATACAAGGTAATAAGCAGTTCACTTTTAATCTTATTCGGTCTCTCATTAGTATGCCTGAGGGTTATCAGCGAATGCATCGAAAGACAACTATTGCAGTTCCAAGAGAGAATTCAGATCAGGATACGGCAGATCAATTTTCAGAACTTCTTCTTTGGTTAAATGAACAACAAGATGTATATGAAACTGTATCTACATCATTTCGAGGATCTCTTGTTACTGGAATGAATTTAATTCAGGTATGGATGGATTTTCGTAATGATCCAATTAATGGAGATATTAAAGTAAATAACTGTCCTTATAATAGTATTATAGTGGATCCATTTTTTACTAAGATGGATTTTAGTGATTGCAAAGGTATTGTAAAAAGAACCTTTGTAACTCCTGATGAAGCAGCATCATATTTACCAGAACATGCTGATGAAATACGTTCAATGCAGGGGTTTGGGCCCGCAGAAGCAACATTTCAATATATGCCAGAAAATTATCAGTATAGTTATGCGGATCTATTAACGTACGATGAGTTTTATTATCCAGCTTTTAGGAAACAAAGACTTCTTGTTGATACAAAAACAGGTGAAACATTAGAATGGAAAAGCAATAACGATGAAGGTCTTAGGCATTTCATTCAAGCTTATCCTGAGCTACGTTTAATTAAACAAGATGTTCCGACTACGATGCTAACTATTATTGTACAAGGTAAAGTATACTATGATGGTCCTAACCCTATGGGAATTGACCCCTATCCATTCGTTCCTGTTCTGGCTTATTATAACCCAGAGTTAGAGAACTTTGATATGCGCTGTGCAGGAATGGTTAGATCTTTAAGAGATGCACAATTCTTATATAATCATCGTAAAGTTCTAGAGCTACAAAATCTCGAGTCTACGCTTAATGGTGGTTGGATTGCTGAAGAAGATTCAGTTATCAATCCAGATGATCTTTATAAGAATCAACCTGGCCAAGTTATATATACCAAAGAAGGTAAGCTTGGAATGATTCAGAAAGTTCCTAATTCTACTGTAGATCCAAGTTGGTTCCAGGCTAGTGGTGATATGCAAGATCTTATGAACAAGATTGCTAATATATCAGAGACTATGCTTGGTCAATCTTCTGACGCTATTTCAGGATTCCACGAACAGATGAAAACTGCTGCCGGTATTACAGCTAACCAGAGACTATTTGATCAGTTAGATACTTCACAGAAGCTTCTTGGTAATTTATGTATTCAGTTGATCCAGAATAATTTCACTCCAGGAAAAGTTAAGCGAATACTGGGTAAAGATCCTACTCAGCAGTTCTATGATAAGACTTTTGGTAAATATGATGCCGCTGTTGAACAGGGATATAATACATCTACACAGAAACAGATGCAGTTTGCTCAGCTTATGCAACTTAAAAGAGAAGGTGTTCCAATTCCTGATGAATCTATCATTCAAGCTTCTACTATTCAGAACAAATCAGAAGTGATGGAAACTATGCAGCAGATTCAACAACAAGCTCAGCAACAACAGCAAAAACAACAAGAGATGGAAATGATGCGTATGCAATCGGAGATTAAATTAACTGAAGCTAGATATACCGCTGAAGTAGGAATAGGTTTAGAAAAAATGTCTCAAATAGAGTCAAATAAAGCTATGGTTGGCGAACGTCAAGCTGAAGCACAAAAAGATCGTGAGCTTGGTCTATTACATTTGGCTAAGGCTCTTTCTGAACTTGAGAGTCTTGATATTGATAAAATGAAAAGAATGGTTGAGCTTTCGCGTATGATAAAAGAAGAAACACAACGGGATATGCCGCCTGTTCCAGATCCTACTACTATTCAAGAAGATGCAAGAACTCTTAAAGAAGTTGTATAAAATATTAGATTAACTTTAAAAACAAGCCCCTTAAATCGTAATAAGAAAATAGACTATCTACACTTATGAGGTAATATGAATAAAGAAGATATTGTTAAGAAAATAAAGAATTGGTCGCATGAAATTATTGATAAAGAAAACATAAGAATTGTTAATCTTCCTGTCGATATGGATGAGAAGGATATTATAACGATTAGCATTAAAAGAAGCCATCTTCCATTTACAAGAAAGTATACAATAAAGGTTACAACAGAGTATCTTAATTCATTATCTCATGAAGATTTCCATATCCTGCTCAAAGCCTTTATTAAAAAAGAGGCAACGTGTTCATGTAGTGTGTTTAGTGGTCCCTTATGTCTACAAAGATAATGACGACCTATTCCATGCATAAGCTATTAAAGAGATTCAATCAATAGATCTTAACCAAGTGCAGAAGCTGTTAGAGCTATCTAGCATGGTTAAAGAGAATGATCTTCCTCAGCTATCAGAAGAAGCGCAGTTCGCTCCTGAATCTGGTGGTGATCCGCAACCTTTAAGGTAACCTATGGCACAAGATTACAAACGAATGTTATACTTAATGCAAAACATCCAGAAAAAGAAGTGTCTTAAGCAGGGATGGTGGAAAAGATTGTTACGGTTTTTCCACCTCTCGCGCTAATACCACTCGAAAGGCATAATATGGAAATTAAAGAACTCTGCACCCAGATTATAAAAGAAATAAATCAAGGCGTATCTGATTTTAATGAGACCTCTGATACTCATAAAGCCTTTTTTTTAGATACAAATTTCCATATAGAAACACTCGAAGATGGATCCTATATATACAAGACTAAGTGTGGTTGTCGCGTTTTAGAGATATTTACTAAAGAAGTATATGACATTGAGATTGGTGTTCGTGCAATGAATTTTGAAGACGAAGAATTATAAGATGGATTTAATACCAGCAAACGAACACCCAGCAAACAAACACCCTAAGTATCGTGAAAGTTATTATAAATTAGAAAAAATTATAAAATCAATTTATATTACTCGATGCATGGCGCCTATATGTTTAGATGTACCCGGATATCCTTACTTTACTATAATTGTAACGCTATGGAATAATAGAACAATTAAAATGGAAACCAATATTGAAGAAGTTAGTAGGTGTTCGTATACAAATTTAAAAAAGATTATAAAAAAACTTTATAATCTTTCGTATGAAATTTCTCACAAACAGATGTCTGAACACGATTGTAATTTTAATTTACCTTATGTAGACAAGAATATGTCTGTGAAAAATGGTAAATATTTTTCATTTTTTATCATGTCATCCATTGTATCAAGTATTGAAGGATATGAAATATAGATGCTACAATCCAAATCTGAAATCCTATAAGTTTTATGGGAAAAAAGGGATTAAAGTATGCTCACAATGGAGAAAAATATTATCTTTTTTTGGAATAAAATAACACACTATTCCATTTCTCATTTATCCGTTGTACCATACTGCTGTAGTTAGATGTTTTTAACATTGCCTAGCGCAGTTTCTACACACGCTGGCATAACAGGAGAGGTCATGGCTAAAAAACGCTATTACCAAGGTAAAAAAGACAAAATGGATGAATCCAAAGGGATGAAAATGTACGAAGACAAAAAGATGTATAAAAAAGATATGAAGATGGATAAGAAAGAGATGAAATACCTGTCTTATGATGAGAGTCTTTTTGGTTTTCCATATGAATCTAAAGTAGTTGATTATCCAAAAAATTATTATTTCAATCAAGCTAGTGGTGCTTATAAAGATGATATTTCTGGAACTGACTATGAGATTGATAAAGCTGTTGAAGGTTTGAATCGTAATAAATCTAATTATCGTTTTTAGGTTAATTATTCAATTTAAAGGAGCTTGATATGCCAGGCATGCCTCGCACAAACAAACAAGCAACGAAGATAGCTTACAAGATCTTGGGTAAACCTGAGAACATGAAAGATAATAAGAATATTCGTGTAAATAGAAATCATAGTGGCATAAATAGATCTCTTGATAGATGGTATAATCACAAAGTATAGTTTTCGACCCGGGGGGGGTTTACCTTTTTATTCCTCCCCCCTTTGTTGAAAGGATAATTAATGGCTTGTAGTAAATGTAAAAAAAACATGGTTAAGATTGGTAAAGATATGAAAGTATCTAAAGCTAAAGAAAAGAAGATGGAAAAGAAGGCAGGTGGAAGTAGCGTTGGAGAATACAAATCAGTATCTAAAAAAGATTTTGCCGGCCCATCAGGAGGATCTCCGGCTGGTTCATATCCAATTAATACATTATCACGAGCAAAATCTGCATTGAAACTTGCTCATAATGCTCCAAATCCTGAAGGAATTAAGCGCAAAGTATATAAAAAATATCCACAATTAAAACCAAAGAACAAAAAATAAACAGGAAACGCTATGAGTCCGATAGTTTTTAAAATAGCGATGCTAATATCGTTTGAGCCACAAGTTTATGAAGCTATACAAATACAAGCTAATGAAGAAAATACAACCGTAGAGCAACTCATTCAAACGGCGATACTTAAGAAGGTAGCAAAGATCTCATCACCAGTTTCTGGAAAAATAATAGAATTAGATAGGTGTTCTAATGGTTGAGATGGTTAATGTTGGAGAATATAGAAAAGAGCTAGAAGGTGAGTATGAAAATGGTGTGCGTCGTGCTATTGATCGTGGAAAGACACGCTTTGACGGTAATTTCTATGTTGAGTTGGTAAACACAATAAAGAGAAAATATCGCAAACATGGAGAGATCCACCCATTTTTTTATGATAGGAAGTCATGCCCAACTCCAATGTTCGATCAAGTAGTCTATAAATATGATTCAAAAAAAGATACTCTAGATATGCTTTGGTGTTTACCAAATAAAGAGGAATCGTTAAATTATTATCACAATAAAGATCGGGTGCCTGTATCAGAATATTCCTTATTACAACAGGTAATGGATTATTTTGATGGTAGTATTTTCGCACTTGTAGATCGTATGGAGATAGAAGATGGAACAGCAGTACACTGAAAAAAACCAAGAACAAACAAATTTAGAACAAGATTTGAATAGTGTTTCACAAGATTCAGAACCTATAACAATTGCTCAGAAACAAGACGAAGTACATAAACAAGTACGTGATAAAGAAGAAAATTTCCGTCGCATGCAAGAAAAACATGCATCTGAGAAGAAAGCATTATCAGATAAAGTAAATAAATTAGAACAGCAACTACGCAGTAATAATGGACTATCTGATGACGATATTGTTGAAGGCAGACATCTAGCTGCAATAAGAGAATCTCAAGAACGTTTAGAAAAAGAACTTAGAGAACAAAAACAAAAACACCTAGAATCAATTCATGAAAATCAACTTAAGTCAGAAATTCCAGATATATATGAGATAGTAAATGCAAAAAACCTTGAACGTCTTAAAGAATCTGATCCAGCGCTTTACTCCTCAATTGCTTCTGCTCCTGATCTTTATACTCGTGGTAAGCTTGCACATACTCTTATTAAGCAAGCTGGATTCATGGAGCAACAACAGAATAACGAACGTATTGATGAGAACTTACAGAAACCAGGAATAGGTAAATCCCCCGGTGCATTGAGTAAAGCTGAATCATATAGAACCTCTTTTTCTGATGAAGAAAAGAAAGCTAAATGGGCAGAAATACAAAAATACATCTCTGGATAATATCTAATTTATTGATTTTTACCACTCAGTGAGTTATAACTATTTTAGATGTAAACACAGCTTCATCAGTTGTATGGCGTAATAGACAGAATTCGCCATCTGTCAGGCGTAGCTCCTTTATAAGCGAGCAGAACTCCGCCAGTTCAGATAGGTGATAAAACATTTAATCTGAATATCTAAGGTAGTTGAATGATTACAACATCCTCAATACTGCCAGCTCCAGTACAAGCTCATTTTGACAAAGCTTTACTATCTGTTCCGTATCCCAACCTTATACATGGTTTAGTTGCAGAACAACGTAGTATGCCTTCTCATAGTGGTACTTTATGGCGTGGTAGACAATATAACGCATTAGCAACGGCCGAAGTTGCTTTGGGAGATAAAGGTATTGAACCTCCTGCTGAATCACTCACAGCAGTTGATATAGATGCAAAAGTAGAATGGTATGGTAAATCAGTAGTTCTTAACGAACAAGTGGTAATCCAGAACCAGGACCCTAAAATGTATGGGGTCGGTAAATTTTCCCTGATTGACTTGGAAGCCGAAGTAGCTTTTAGCTAACCGGTGACAGGGGCGAACCGTTAAAGTAGACGGACGTTGAACGACTGAGTGGGAGAACCTTCACTATTGAAGGATGCGACAGTCTGAACACGACTCGATAAGGTCGTGAGGGAGATCCGAAGAGGTTTCCCCGCCAGAAATGGTCAGTAGCCGAAGGGTGAAAGTAACAGAACGGTACTTAACCAAGCAGTAAAACGTCTTGGTCAATCTTTACGTGAAACTGAAGATAAATTATTGCGTGATATGCTGGCATCTACGGCTACATCTATTAATGCTACTGGTGGAACTAATGGTGATACTCCTACCGAAATTAGTGCAAGTGATATTGAAAAAATAACACGTAATCTAATTGGTAATGATGCATTTACTGTTACTGACCATATTGAAGCAGAAGATAGAATTGGTACAGCTCCTGTAAGAAATGCATTTGTTGCAATGGCACATAGTGATATTATTGGAGATCTTGAGGCAATTCCTCGTTTCCAATCAACTAATGAATATGCACAATATGAAAAACGGCTGAATTCAGAATGGGGAGCATATAGAAATGTACGATTCTTTGTCTCTTCTGCTGGTTCAGTACAAAAAAGTGCATCTGCATTAAATAAAAACGTTTACAATGTATTTATTTGTGGAATGGAATCTTATGGTAGTATCAAGCAAGATTTAGCATCAGCTAAATTTATTTATAGAGATCCTTTATATTCAGGCGCATTGGCTCTTAATGGTACGGTAGCTTATAAATTTGCATCTGCTCAGGTTATTTTCCATGATGAGTGGATTCAAAAACTACGTTGTACAATAGCTAATTAAGGAGTAAATGATGGCTAAATTTCAAGGTAGATTTACTTCTACAGGCGTTAATTATGTAATTGATGTGCCTATTCAAATTGATAGAATGCATATTATTAATGAAACGCAATATAATGCTACAGGTGTTAATACTGCAATAGAATTTGATTGGCAACGTGGTATGGCTGATCAAGCTGGTGTTTATAAGTTTAAAAATGCTTCTAATGCATTATTAGGCGAAATGAATGATGCAACTAATCCTGGATTTTCGTTAGTCAATTCGGCTGATCAAAATGTTGGAGTTGCAGTTGCAGTCACAGCTGTTTCTAATGCTACTCAATTTGTGTCTAGTACAGCATCTACAAGTGGATTAGCTACGGGCGATATTGTTCGTTTAACTAATATTGCTACACAAACTAATACTCGTGGTTTCGATTTTGAAATTGATACAGTGGTAGCTAATACAAGCTTTGCTGCACGTTGGGCATTAGCTAGTGTTCCAGGTGGTGCTGGAGGAGCGGGTTTCTATAGAAAAGTTGATTTCGAACCAATTTTCTATCCACGAAATCGTTTTGTGGTTAATATTTCACAAGCTACTCAAGGTGTTGTTACTACATCTGTAGCTCATGGATATCAAGTTGGTCAAAAAGTAGTATTCTACTTCCCTGTTGGTCAAACTGATGGAACAAATGCATTTGGTATGGAAGAGTTGAATAATGTTGAAGCAACAATTGTTGCTGTATCTACTGCTAATAATACATTTACGATTAATGTAGATACAAGTACATTTACAGCGTTTGCATGGCCAGATCCTATTTCAGATTTCTGCACTGTTGCACCTGCTGGAATGGATACTGCACAAGCATTGAGTTCCAATGTAAATGAAAATAGTGATGCTCGTGAAAACCAAGCCATTCGTGGAATGGTTCTTTATGCTGGTGCATTAAGCCCCGCTGGTATTAACAATGATGTTATTTACTGGGAAGCTGAAAGCGCTGACAACGTAAGCAATCTATAGTTTTTATAGTCCTGGAATACTCTGGGACTATTTTTAATAAGGAAATTAAATGACAAAAACAAAAAGCACATCAGAACACGAAAAATCAATGCGTTATAAACGTGATAGAGATAGAGAAAAAGTAAAAGGTCTTTTTCATTTTCCTGAACGTCCAGGTGGTAATCTAAAATTTGATTTTCAGCAATATGCTGGTGATCCGATGCAACAATATAATCTTTGGGATGGAGAAGTCTATGAAATTCCAAGAGGTGTTGCACGTCATTTGAACAATAGTGGATATCTTCCCAAAATGGAATATTATAAGAACGACATAGGTGAAGTTTGTTTACGGGAAGCTAGAAAAGCTAGACGATATAGTTTTGAAAATTATGACTTCTTTGAGCTGGAAGATATCGGTGAAAAGAATATATCCCAAGTAGAAAAAGTATAAGGATAGTTAATGGCAGCAGATTTAAATGCAATACGTACGAAGATTCGAAGACTAACTCGTTCGCCGAGTATTCAACAGATTTCTGATGCCGACATTGATGAGTATATAAATACTTTTTATTTATATGATCTTCCAGAATCTCTTCGATTGTTTTCTTTAAAGAAGACGTTAAGTTTTTTTACTGAGCCACATGTAGATCAATATGTTAGTGGAGAGGTTTCCGGATTAGAAGATTTTAAGAACCTATATTCTACGATTGAAACTCCAGTTTATGTTGCGGGTAATTTAGCTTACTATGCACAATCTCGAGAAGAGTTCTTTAATCTTTATCCAATAGTTAGTTTTAGACAAACTATTGCTACAGGTGACGGTGTAACTACCGCATTTAGTGGAACACTTTCTAATATTCCTATTATGCAACATAGAGTTTCATTTGTATCTGAAGATATAAATGGTAATGCATTGGTTTTAGAAGATAAAACAAATTCTTCATTGGTTAATCCTAATGAAGAAGGCGATCTTATGGAGCCGGGAAAAACTACCTTAGCCGGTGGTATAGGATATGTTGATGGAAGTTATACTTTTGATTTTTATCTTAATAATGTAATTACTGCACCAGCAAATGGTGCTATTATACAAGCACAAACGAGACCTTATGTAGCTTCTATTCCACAAGCGGTTCTGTACTATGATAATACGTTCACACTTCGTCCTGTTCCTGATAAGGCCTATAAAATAACGTTTGATGCATATATGCGACCAACTGCATTTCTAGATAACCCTTCATCAGAGCCGGAACTTGAACAGTGGTGGCAATATCTAGCATATGGAGCAGCTAAAAAGATATTTGAAGATAGGGCAGATATTGAATCAGTCCAAATAATTATGCCAGAATTTCTAAAACAAGAAAGACTCGTATTAAGAAGAACGTTAGTTCAAAAAGCAACACAACAAGCAGCAACCATATATAATTTTCAAGGAAATGGAAATTGGTTCAATGGTGGATATTGGGGAAATAGTTCATGAGATGTAAAATGTGTGATAAAAATACTAATTCAAGAAGGCATTACTGTAGTTTAGAATGTGCATTAAAGGCACGTACGGTAAAACATGATAATTGTTTATTTAGTAGTTCCAATTTAATTGTACATAAAAATAAAAATTATCTTCCGAATCGGTTAGCATTTGAACTATATATAAGAAAACTGCCGAAAAATCATAGTGTATATTCTTCATGTGGAAGAAAAGAGTGTATTCAGCCACGGCATTTATATTCAAAAAAAAGAATGTATATAAAAAAACCTGAAGATAGGAAAAATATATATTGGCCTACTTTTTGGGAAAAGTTAAAGTTATACTGGTACGGATTAAAAGAAATATTAAATAAAAAAAGAGTTTAAGGTAGAGAGGGTAAAATTTATGGCTGTTATTACTTATAATGGGAATATACCGCAACCTAATGATGATCCGTCTCAATCACAACCACTTATTCTGGCTAACTTTTCAGGCATATTTGATTTAATTGATATTAATCATGAGCCTTTCGACAGTGCAAATGCGGGAAATCATACAATTTTAACAATGACACTCCAGGTAGCAACACCAGTTGGACTGCCCGCTAATTTTATTAATATATATAATAAAGTACCCGCTGGAGGTAATGATAAAGTAACACTAGCTACTTCAGAGATGTTTATTCAAAGATCCGTTGCGGGAGATCGTTTCCCTTTTACAGCTTCAAGTACGGGATATACCTATTTACCTAGTGGTCAATTAATAAAATATGGAACAGCGACGGTAAATGGTTTTGATCAGACTGTTACGTTTCCTACTGGAGTTGATATACCGCCTTTTATAGTAGCACCTTATCAGATTTTTTTGACAGTTAAGTCTAGTGCAGATAATGCAGCTGGAGTTGATCAGGGAGTATCATTGGGATCGTCAGCTTTTACTGATTTAATTTTTAAAGTAAATGCATTTACTTTATCTACTCGTGCAGCCGCTTCTGTTACATTTAGATGGATAGCTATTGGGCTAGGAGTATAAAATGCCACTCCAAAAATTTTTAATTGCTCCATATGGTCAAGGACTTACGAATGATGTAAAGCCATGGCTTATTCCAGATACGTCATTTGAAATGCTCAATAATGCGTATGTATTTAGAGGACGCATGAAAAAAAGATTTGGAAGCTCATATCTTAACTCTACTTCTAACAATTTGCAGTCTCGTTTACGGGTTAAAATTGGAACTACTACAGCAGGAGGAGCTTTAGGAGCAGTTATTCTACCTACTTCTATTGATTTTTCTGTAGGACAAGAATTTTCTATAGGAACCAATATATATATCGTAACTTCATTAGGTGCCGTTGCTGGAATACGGCAAGTTGCAGGTACTGGAACGATTACCTTTAATACAACTACAGGTTCAGTTTCAGTAGCCGGTGCTTTAGCTGATACTGATGTGTTTTTTTATCCTATGAGTCCAGTTCTTGGTTTAGTGAGTGTGTTAGACGATTCAATTGGAATTCGAGAACTTTATGGATTTGATCAATATTTATCGTATAAATATAATATTACAACCTCTAGTTTCGAATATAATAGTATAGTAGCTATAAATACCGGAGCGTGGAAGGGAGCAACAACAAATTATTTTACTTCAGCTGCATTCAACAATGTAGATCCTGATCAAGACTTCTTGTTTGTCACAAATAATGCTGCATTCTCCGACGGTGTATTTTCTAATACGACTCAAAATGGTATTAAGTATATTGTTGAAGGCGCATCTACATTTACTAATTTTTCTCCAGTAATTAGAACAAATTTAAATTTAACAGGTGCAAAAATAGTCCTGTATTATAAGAGTAGGCTTCTAGTTTTTGCGCCATGGGAATCAGTTAATACAGCGGGTTCTTTTAGTGCCCCTAAACAAATTCAAAATAGAGTGCGTTATAGTTGGACAGATACAATTACTGATACATCTAACTGTTTTTTAGAGCGTGTTGGAAATGGTGGATATATCGATGGGCCAACGGCTGAAAACATAATAAGTGTAGCCACTATTAAAGATAAGATAATCGTTTATTTTGAACGTAGTACATGGGAACTGGCATCCACAGGTAATCCTATTGCACCTTTCGGATGGCAGAGAATAAATAGTACTATTGGATCTGAATCTACACAGGGCTCTATAAATTTTGATAATGTAAGCCTTACTATCGGAAATAATGGAATCTACGCATGTAATGGCGTTAATATGAATCGCATTGATGAAAATATACCCGATGAAGTATTTAAAATAAAAAATATTATTGGACCTACACACAGAGTTTCTGGTATTAGGGACTATTTTACTGAATTAGTATATTGGACATTTCCTGATGCAATTCGTATATCAGGTACGGTAACACAAACATATCCAAACCGAATACTAGTGTATGATTATATAAATAGAACTTGGGCCTTTTTTGACGATTCAGTTACTACATGGGGATACTTTGAACAGACCCAGGGTTTCAGGTGGAGTACATGGAATAAATCATGGAAAAATAGTAACTGGAGATGGGACACACCACGAAACATACAGAGATTCACTAGAGTTATTGGGGGAAACGCTCAAGGTTATATTTTTCAGGTAGACCCTTCCGACAGTACTAATGCAGCGGCTATGAGTGTCGAGAATATGGTTGCACCAAATACTATTACTATTAAAGAACATAATTTAAGACCTGATGAATTCATTAGAATACATGGTGCTTCAGGTATAACAAGTTTAAATAATGTTAATGTAAAAGTTACAAATGTGGTTGATAAGGATACAGTAAAAGTAGATACTTTTTTTACTGGTACGTATACCGGTGCCGGGGTTATGGAAAGATTAAGTCGTATAGATATGAGATTTAAACAATTCGGATTCTTTTTGTCTGAAGGAAAAAAATGTTCTATTCCGTTTATTGAATTTTATGTATCACGAACATCTAATGGGTTGCTCGCATTTAATTATTCTACAGATTCTTCTGTTATTAATCTTACGCAGGATAATTTCTTTTCTGGAAGTAGTCTAATTAATACACAAAATCAGTATCTAGAAACATCACCATATCCAACAATTCCATATGAAAAGTCTTTAGACAGATTTTGGCATAGACTTTATCTACAAGCAGAAGGCGATGTTATTCAATTTAGAATATTTGCTGATGATACTGTTATGCGATCTGGACAAGCTGTTGATAATTGGTTTGAATTACATGCAATTCTTATATATGCAACTCCAGAAGGTACCCGTTTTTAAGGAGTCTAAAATGATATGGATAATAATGTTTGGAGTATTATCTTTATATGGAGCAGATAGTTATGTTGTTACTGTTGTAGAGGGAAGTTTACCCACAAGCAATATATATAATGGATCATCATTAAGTAGCCATGAAGAACTTGCTGAATTTATGATTAGTAACTATTTTCAAGGAAATGGCCAAGAGGTACGCAATGCAATTCGTCCTTTTTTGATTTCACGATTACAAACAAGACGCCCATCATCTCTTCCAAAGTTTAGTCAATCAATAAAAAGTTCAGATTCTTCAGATAAATCAGAATTATCTATGGCAGATCATTCTTTTATTGCAGAACATGTTAGTAGTGCAATTGAAGAAGCGATTTTAGAAGAACGACGAAGATCAGAAAAAGATATTAGAAGAGCTAAAGGTGAATTGCCAACTACAAAAGTCACTATTATTGCAGGTGTATTTTCTCTTCTTACTGCAGCTATTACAGCAGGAATCACTTTAGGTGCTACATTACTTACAAAATAAATAGTCCCATATATGATTAGTTTTTTAATTTCTTATAAATTGAATTGTTATATTACTGATATCATATGAACTCCAATTTTTACCTACGGTTATATATATATTGGTATTATCTATTCTTACACCTATATTTTCATTTAATACGGGAGATGAATAAGGTAGTGGTATGGAATCATTCGTAGAACTATTTGTAGCTGCCCCAATAATACGAGTGCTTGTAATTACATCATTACTAAAATCAATACCATGAGCAATTGTTTTGGTTCCTGATGCAGGTAGCGCATTTGTTTCTATCCAAACCCGAGATTCTATTTTATCTTTAACAGATGATTTATCGTTTATATTAAATGAAAAAGCGTTTCCAGATATTATTTCTATCTGAGAGTATGATCCGATTTCTCGTTGGTTAATGGCTATAGCATGTGCTGTAATTGTATCACGTAATCTTACCAGAAATTCTTTGAATTCATCACTTTCTATATCCATATCCATTATTATGTGTGTATCATAGAATGGGGTTGTAGAAAGGAAAAAACCTTGGGAAAAGTTTGGAAACTGTTTTGGCATTATAGTCCTTGTTATTATAGCTAAAACATATTAGTTTTATTTAAAATATGGGCTTCGTCTCTAAGGATTAAATATGGCATGTAAAAATGGAATTTGTAAACCTTCAAAACAACAAAAACGTGCAGCAAAAAATGCTCCTGTTGATAGCGCAAGAACTATAAGTGGTAATAAACCACCATTTAAGAGTTCTTCATTAGCTACAGTAACGCCCGAACAAAAAAAGATCTTTGATGCTTTAGGGTCTGAAGGATATAATCGCCTAATGTCCTTATTAGATGAAGGAGCTCCACAAGGCATTGATTTTGGCCCTCAATTACAAGGGTTACTAGGGGGCGGTCAAAGATCTCCATATCAAGGATTTCCTCAATCGGATATAAATAGTTTATTGGGAGGAGTCCCACCTCAATTATCTCAATCATTTGATTTTTCACCTATTAGAGAGGACGCGCTTGCAAGTTTTGATCAAAGAACAACACCCCTAATTAGAGAAAAATTTGCTCAAATGAATGCTGGAAGATCTTCTGGTAGAGAGCAGGCTTTATCGCAAGCTAGACAGGACCTTGAACGAGGATTGGGTTCTCAACAGGCTCAGTTTCAACAACAAAGTCAACGAAATCTAGTAGATTTGTTCACCAATCGTCAAAGTAACCTAACTTCACTATTAAAAGATTTTGGAGGCCTTACTACACAACAAGGTCTTGGACAATTATCCTCACTAACTAATTTATACAATACTGGAACTGGTCAACAAAGTAATCAATATAATACGCAGCTACAAACGTTGTTGAATATGCTGAATCTAAGTGGAAGACCACAGTTTGAAAATGTTGTATCATCTCCAGGTTTATCTAAAGGCACAAAAACCTTAAATTGGTTAACAGGTCTGGGTGGTACATTGGCGGCAGGCGCCAAAGCTGCCGCACCATTTTTTATATAAGGAACATAGATGGCTACTTTTATTCCAGGACGTCCAGATATATCTGAGGTATTTAGAAAACAATTTCCTGATATGTTACAATCCGTGGCTGATACGACAAAGTTTATATCTTTACTTAAACAACAAAAAGCAGAAAATAAACGAATTGAGGCGGAGAAATCTGAGCTTGATAAAGCATTTAATGCCGCAAATATAAACCCTAATCTACCATTTAATGAAAAAATGAGATTATTAAAGAGATCTGAAAAATTTGCTGATCAAATTCAAATGGCCGAGCTTAAACAAAGCATGAAGCCACAAAGCATGTTAGAGATGCTTGGATCGTATCTAAAAGGAGAAGACTCTCAGCGTGGTGAATTAAGTAGACAGCCACAACAATTTGGGGGAATTCAAGCTGATGATGGATTAATACATTTAAATATAGGTGGTAATGACGTAGAATTAGATCCTGAAAATGTAACCCCAGAAATGAGACAAAGCCTAGAGGCTCAAGGGATAGATCTACCTCTTCCAAATACTGGATCATCAGTAGGACAATTGTTATCATCAGCAGGTGTAGGGCTAGGATCTAGACTTGGTGGAATATTTGGAGATATAGCCGATGTAGCAAGTAGTGGATTAAGTTATTTAGAACCCTCTCAAGATCCAGATCAAAGAGCTCAAATGCAACAAGTTTGGCAAAAAAGAATGGAACAATCAGAACCAGGAACTCCAGAATATGAAGATGCAAAATTATATGCTGAATCATTAAGCAAACCAGATGTCTCTATTACTGATATACAGCAATATACTCCTAGTACCCAAAATATAAAAAAAATAATATCTAAAGCTGCTAAGGGAACATTTTTAGAACCTTATGTTACACCGCAAACACAAACTCAAAAACAAGCAGAACGCATAGGAGATATGATTGGACTTGTAACAAATCCAAGTGCCTCTCTTGCCAAAGGTGGTGCATTAAATTTAGTAAAAGATTTAGCAAAAGGAACTGGTGTAGCTTTAGGAGCAGATGTAGCTGGATGGATGACACAAAGGTCTACCGGTAGCGAATTGCTTGGAGATATTGTTCGTAATGGTTCTCTATTAACTTATAATCTTTTCCCAGGAATGATGAATAAAGCGGCTGCTGATAAATATAAGAAATTTGATAAAAAAGTAATAGAACCGGCTTTAAAAACCAATAAAATGGTAGATCCTAAACTAATGGAGAAATCTTTTTCAGATATAGATAAAGATATTGGACGACTTATTCCAGGATCAGAAGCTCATAGTAAATTATATCCATATGCTGCACGATTAGATGAAATGATGCGTCAACCGCAAGGAATAGATCCTCAAGGGTTATTGAATAATACAAAAGAAATGACGAGAAATTTAAAAAATATTCCTGAAGAGGGAAAACGCATTTATGAAAAAATGCTTTCCATGCAAGAAAATGCTCTTACAAAATTTGGAAATAAAATTTCTCCTAATTCTGGAAATATCTTTAAAGATGCAATAGGCATAGAAAAAGCAGATTCTTTAGCCTCTCAAGTATTTGATAAAGTTCCTAATATGTTACGACCACGAAATGCAGGAATAGGATCTGCTATCTGGCTAGCGGGTGGATTCCCTATTTTGGTGAAAGCTGGACTTGGATATGCAGGTTCAAAGTATGTTTCAGAGATGTTAAAAAGTCCAGGAATGCGTACTCTTATAGGACAAGCTTTTAAGGCTTCATCATCAAATAACGCAAGACTCCTTAATGATCTAGCTCGTAAAATAGACAAGAAAGCTCAGAAAGTTGATCCAGCTACTTATCAACTTCTAATGGCAACAATGAATAAACAAAAATAGGATTATTCTGGACAGAAGAAACAGAAAAATATGAGCATCGCCCACCCCATAATCATTCGATCGCCACATGCTCCCCCAAATAGAATACATAATGATCCTATTACGAACACAATTACACCTTTTTCATAGTATTTAGAGTTTTCCATAATCAACCTCATTTAGTGGTAGCCTAGGAGGGAATCGAACCCTCTTCTTCAGGATGAAAACCTGACGATCTTAACCAATAATCCACAAGGCCGTATATATCAATAACTATTAATAATGTACCATAATTAACAAGGTAATGCAACTACTTATCATTACAGTGAAATAGGTCTGTTACCACTAGTTTAACCAAAGTCATTCTAACCAAAACACTCAAAGATTTACCCTGAATTTTAGCCAAAAGTGAAAGTTGTTTGTGTAGCTCTTCTGGAATATCAATCGATAATCTTCGTCTATATGGATACTTCATTAATTCTCTTTTCAATATGAAACATTATCTCAAAGAATGTCACAAACCAATTATAGCAATTTATGGAAAATATACCGTAGCTGTGGTTAGATAATAAAAATTCTAACTTTATAGGAGAAAAACATGGGAGTTACTTCAAAAACACCTATCGTATACGCAATTGATGGATCTGATCTCGAGGTGATGCCGAAGGCAATGTCTTTAAGTAGAGATCCTAATTCTGGTGATACTGGTCCGCTGGGTGTAACGGCTATTAACCAATCGGATAATAGTGTATGGGTTCTTGCATCTAAATCTGGTGGAACAAATGTATGGACGACCAGTCCTGCATCAGGTGTTGGTGCATTTACAGACGTTACTATTAATCCTGGTGATCTTACTGTTACTGCAGGAGATTCGATATTAGGTGGAGCATTAACTGTTGCTGGTCTATCTACATTTAATGGAAATGTAACCATTGGTGCAGGTTCAACATTAACAGTAAACGGGGATTTAGATTTAAGTTCAGCGGCCTTGATTGATCTTACTTCTACTCTTGATGCTGATCCTTCTATTTATTTGCATGCTAATGGCGGTACAAGTGAAGTTATTAGACTTAGAGCCGATCAAGGTACTGCGGTAAACTCTATTGATCTTGTTTCAGATGTTGGTGGTATTACATTTACAGCAACAGGTCTTGCTTCCGCAGATGCAATTAATCTTAGTGCAGCAGCGGGTGGTATAGATGTTGATGCAGCTCTTCAGCTTAATCTAGCATCTTCACAAAATGCCGCATCTGCAATTGTAGTAAGTGCTTCTGCTGGTGGTATAGATATGACAGCAGCTGGTGCAGCTGGCGAAGATATTGATATTGTATGCACTGCAGGTTCTGTAAACATTACGGCTGGCGAAAGTGATTCGGCTGCCATGGTATTAGACGCAAGTGGTGCAGCCGGTGCAATTCAATTAAAAGCTGGAACAGGGGGTATATTAATAGGAAATGAAGCTGATACTACTACCATTGATCTCGGTGATTTTGCTGCTACTGCTTCGCGTACAATTACTGTTGCTGGTGGTCAACAAGTCACAGCCGCCACGACAGACTTAGTTGATATTGCTCCTGATGGTGCAGCTACAAATGCAGATTCTGTAAAACAGGTAGATATTTGTTCAGGTAATGTTTCTACGGGTCAATCACTTGTAAATATCAATACAGGTACTGCAGCTTCAGGAACAAGTACAGTTAATATTTCTACTAACACAGGTGGTGGAACTAAAACGGTTAATGTCGGTAACGCGGATGGTTTAACGACAGTTAATATTGATGCCATTGCGCTTATTAATGATTCACTTAACGTTAATACCTCGATCAATACAGGAACTTCTACCGGAGTTGTTGCTATTGGTAATGGAGCTGCTGGAGCGATTACATTAGATTCAGGAGCTGGTATTTCTATTGATGGTGCAACCGCTTCTAATTTCACAGTAACTGGAGCAGGTCAAGATCTTACATTGGCATCTGCTGGTGGTTCAGTAGCTGTTAGCTCAACAGAAGATGCTGCAAGCGCTATTTCATTAACAGTAAATGGTGGCGTTAGCGAAACATTACTTCTTAGCGCTGTACAAGGTACAAGTGCTTCTTCAATTAATCTATCTTCTACTGCTGGTGGAATTACATTAACAAGTAATCTTGCAACAGCAGATGGTATTAATCTTAATGCTATTGCTGGTGGTGTTGATGTAGATTCTGCATTACAGATGAATTTAACATCTGCACAAGCTGCTGTAGCCGATTCGGTTCGTATTCAAGCTTCTGCTGCTGACGGTGGAATTGATATTGATGCAGGAACAGGCGGGATAGCTATTGATTCTACGGGTGCTGTTTCACTTGCTGGCGCCGCTGCGAGCGACTTCAGTGTTTCTGGTGCTGGAATAGATGTTAGTCTTATATCTGCAGCTGGACGTGCAGTTGTAAATGGTGAAGAAGCTGCTGTTGATGCTGTAAGATTATTATCAGTTTCAGGTGGTTTAGATGCAGATTTTGCAAATAATATTGCATTTGATAATTCTGCTGGAAATATTTCTCTTAATTCTGCAGCGGGTACAGTTTTATTAGATGCTTCAGGAGTATTAGAGCTCAATTCTTCAGCCGGTGTTATCGGTATTGGTAATGATGCCGTAGCACAAAATATTAATATTGGTACTGGAGCAGCTGCTCGAACCATCACTGTTGGTAATGTAACAGGTGCTTCCGATGTTGTAGTGGATTGTGGTACTGGCGGTGTAAGTGTTGGTGCTTCTGCTAATGCACATACAGTTACCGTAGGTTCTACGACTGGTGCTGCTGCTACAGTTGTACAGGCTGGTACTGGAGAACTTGCATTAACTTCAGGTACCGGAACACGCGGTCTTATTTCTGTAGATCCAGAAGTAGCTACAAATGCCGCTTCTAGTTCTCAAACGGTAAATAGCCGTGTAATCCATGTTACATTTACAGCAATTACTACTGCAGCTGGTGCTGATGAAGATATAACTATTACAAGTTCATTAATTACTACTTCTTCTGCTCTTATGTGTAATGTTTCTAGTATCAGTGGTGGCAATGATGCCGATCTTACTATTGAAGGTGTAAGACAAGCTGCTGGTTCTATTGTCCTACATTGTATCAACAGTGGACCTGCCGCCATTAACACTGACGTACATGTGACTGTATGGGTTCTTAGTTAATTGGCTTAAACAGCTTAATATTTTATGATCAGGGGGAGGATTCGTCCTCTCCCTTTTTACATGAAACCTTGCAAGGAGATAAAATGAGCCAGTCAGGATCATATTTTGGTGGCGGGACGCCGTTACCAGATATAGAAACACTAACAGGAAATGTTGGTGGAGCAGTTGGGCCAGATGGTGCCAATAATATTGATATTAGTGGAGTAGATCCAGTTTTAGTGACAGGTACGCCTGCATCTAATTCTTTAGACATTAGCGTAGACGTTGCCACTGAGGTCGATGATGGGATTATGCGCTTTGCTACAATTGCTGAAACATTAACGGGAACTATTGGTGATGCAGCAGTTCATCCATTAGGACTGAATACAAAACTGGGAGTACAAACTTTAAATACTTTAGCGTATGGTAATGGACCAAACAATGCCATTCAATGGCTTCCAGATGCATTTACAGGGGAAGTTCTCCTAGGATCTACAGGTAATCCTCCTGTATGGACTGGGCCGGCCTTAGATGGTGAAGTTCTAATTGGTAATACTGGTGGAGATCCAATATGGGCAAATTTAGTAGCTGGAACTAATGTAACTATTACAAATACTGCTAATCAAATTGTTATCTCTAGTACAGGAGGAGGTGGTCCAAGTTTAGGTATAACTACCTTAGTATGTGATTCAGGAACTGCAATTGATCCAGGTACAGGAATTGTTGAACTTCTGGGAGATACCAATATAACTACCCAGGGAGCAGCAGATTTAGCCCAAGTTACTCTTAATGACAATGTAACTATATTGGGAGATTACTCTTCTTTAAATGGACATTTAAACTTACCTACGACCACTTCCGCATTAGCTGCTGGGACTATTCAATGGAATAGCGTTACTTATATTCATAATTATGGAACAGATAACTTTTTTGCTGGTTCATTAGCGGGAAATGGAACCCTTATAAATGCTTTTGATAATGTTGGAATAGGTAAAAATGTATTAACAAGTTTAACTACAGGAAATTCAAATTCTTCTGTAGGAAATAGTAGTTTAACGGCATTAACGTCTGGTAAAGGCAACTGCGTTCTAGGAATTCAAGGAGGTAGCTCAATAATTTCTGGGGATAATAATGTCCTTGCAGGAAAAGATGTAGCACAGTTTTTAGTTTCTGGTGATAATAATATTATTATAGGCTGGAACGCTGGAATCAACTATGGAACATCAGAATCTAGCAACATTTTATTAAGTAATAATGGAATCGCTTCAGAATCAAACGTTATGCGTTTAGGTGATGACGGAGTTGGAGTAAACCAAATTAATGATACTTATGTAGCGGGAATATATCAACGTACGCCATCATCAACGTCTGAAGTAACATTAACTGATACGGATGGAAAAGTTACTACTACTGGAGCAGCAATAAATGGAGAGGTATTAATTGGACGTACAGGATTAGATCCGGTATGGAGCACCCTTACTGCTGGAAGTAATATTGGAGTTACTAATGCAAGTGGAGCGATTACTATTGGCACTACTGGATTTACTAATAATGGTTTAACAGTTGGAACAGCTGGTGGAAACTTGGCTTCATTAGCGGCTGCTACTAATGGACAATTGCCTATTGGGTCTTCGGGAGCCGATCCTATAGTGGCCACCTTAACTGCAGGTGCTGGTATAAATATTACGAATGGCGCTGGTTCTATTACGATTGAGAATACGGGAGCTGTAATTTCAGAGGGTGGTTGGACGCCCACATTATCATTTGTTGGTCAAACTGTTGCTCCTACATGGTCAGTAACATCGGCTCGTTATATAAAAATAGGAAATCTAGTTCATATTAATTTAGATTTAAGTATTAGCAGTAAAGGAACAGCTCCTAGTACTGCAATTTTTTCTATTTCAGGATTTCCATTTTCAACAAATGGCTTAGACTGTCGAATGACTAATGGATTAGTTAATACTGCATTTACTAATAGTTATTCTACTGTTTATTATGTATTGGTTGGTACAAGTGCAACTTTACAACGACTAAATAATAACGTATCTAACAGTCCTTTAACTTGGAATGAGATTCCAACGTCAGGAAAATTTACATTGTCTAACACGTATGCTATTGCCCCTTAAGGAGAATAATAATGAGTTTATTAAATATTCGTTTAAAACCAGAACCATTACGCAGTCTTGCTTTCGGATCAATTACTGGATCGTATGCTAATATTGGAACTGGATTTGCGCATCCATCTGTTATTTTACACGTACAAAATGATACGAATGCTGCGTTATTAATTTCATTTTCTCAAGAAGTAGATCATGAATTTTTAGCAGCTGGAGGATTTCTTTTGTTAGATGTAGCATCTAATCGTAGTAATTTATCTGAATCACGTAGTTTTTCACAGGGAACTATAATTCAAGTTAAATCTGCATCAGGAAATCCATCTTCTGGAAGCATCTATCTTTCTACATATTATGCAGGTTAGGAGATAAAATGAGTCAAAGTGGATCAATTAGTGGTGCTCAAGCTGGAACAGGCGATTTATTAACGCTTACTGCTGATAGCGGAGGAGTTATTCAGCCAGATATAAATGGTAATATTAATATTGTAGGTGATGATGGTATTGTTACTGTTGGAGATAATCCTAGCAATACAATTACCATTAGAGGAGAAGGCGATATTGTAACGGTAACAACGACCGATGCAGCAACTACAGTGTTATTTAGTGTAGGATTAAATGAAGATCAAGCTCTCAATGTTCGTGGGGATATTGTGGGAACTATTAATGATTATTCAGGTTCTATAGGTGGTACAATTACTGCTATTTTCAGACGTCCTACAGCAGGGGTGGCTACATTAGTTGGATTACCCATAGTTATGTTTACAGAAGATATGCCAAATAATCCATCATTCAGTGCTAATGTTTCAGGAAATAATGTGCGTATTATTGTAAATGGAATTATTGGAAACACGGTAAATTGGCGTGGTCGCATTGTATTAACCTATGATAGTTAAGCCTTTTAGGAATATAGATGACAAAAAGAATTGGATTTTTAACGACTGGAT
>QILJ01000573.1 GCA_003233295.1 Ignavibacteria bacterium
ATTACTAAATACACTATAGCACTTAATACTGCGGTTAAAACAAAAGTGACCATTCCATATACTATTTTTTGGACTGGTTTAAACGCATACCTATCATCATATTTTTCATCATTTTTTTCTGCCATTTTTTCTGGAAATTTAGCTATTGATATTTCTAATGATGCAATTTTACTAAAAATATCATCCTTGAATCCATCAAATTTTTCACTTAGTTTGTCTATTTTATCACTCATATTTTTTGTATGTTGATCGTGTTTTTCTATTGTAACAAATTCATTAACCATTTTTATTATATCATCGGTAGAGGAATACTATATTCCCCTACCGTGACTGCTACCATCCTATCAGGATGTTAAACTCGGAATTAACGATAGAGTTTGTTTAAGAATACTGGTTGAACATATTTAATCAAATTTAATCCTATACACTAGGGCTTACTGAAGGACTGATTGAGGGACTAATTGAAGGACTGATTGAAGGACTGATACTCGGACTAATTGAAGGACTGATACTCGGACTAACGCTTGGACTTGGGCTATAGAAAAATTTCTTTCTCATTTGATACATTTTTCTTGCGCCAATCACTACCCATCTGTCCAAAGACATATTGTCAGCATTACCATTAGAGAAATAAGTAGGAAGCATTATCTGTTTTGGGAATCTTGTATCGTGAGTTGATACTCTCCTTCCGCCAACATAAAATTCTATTTTATCTATTCTCCACTTAATCTCAAACTTAGTAGAAGCATTTGTCCACGAAGCATCCCAAGGTATAGTGTTTGATTCAGCTGTATCACTGTCCTCGCTATATGTTCTGGTATAGAAGCTAGTCCCACTAATATAGAAATACGCCGCATTTCGATTCCCGAATGACCTTGAATAAAATCCAAATACTCGGTTATCTCCCGACGTTGGCGCTGCTGGTATAGTCATTGTTAAAGCAGTATCTCCCATCATCACCATCGTTGTACTGCTAATCACACCAGAAGAAGCCCCACTATACTTTATTCTAATTTTCCCGCTTACGACTGAAATTGAACCACTTATTATTTGGAAAGTGTCGTCATTAATTCCGTATATTTGCGGGTCATAGAATAAGCAACCGTATTCATCGACTGTTCTTATATCCATTTTGTTTTATTATTCATTAGTTGTTTTATCACCAGAATTGCCTGTTGAATTAGTTGAAGCACCGCCACTACTCGAATTATTATTAGTAGGTTCATTGCTCTCGATTTTATTATCATTGGCTTTATCGTTCTTTTCCGTAGCTTTCTCCTCTTTCTTTTTCTCAGCCTCTGCTAATTTTTGAATTTCAGCCATCTGCTTAGGGTCTTTAGCAATCTCCAAAAGCATTTTCTTGGCTTGCTCTCTAATAATTTTTTTATGTTCTGCGGTGATAGTAACCAATGGTTTCGGGTTTGGGTTTCCCACAACAGTGCCGAATTTGATTTCACCAATATTGTGTTCAGGCTCGGTTGATCTCCTTGTGTCAGCGTAAGGGTCATCTCCACCCTCAGCTATAATAAAATTTGCTCCGAACCCTGGAAATTTTTTCATCTGTTCAATCATCTTTTCGTCATCAACCTCGGCTACACCATCTTCAAATTTAACATAAATACCTGGAACTGCCTCAGTCCCAAGAAATCTGTTACCAGGAACTCCTGGTTTTAAAACAACTCTATAATTAGAATGTTTACTTATAAATCTCATTTGTTTTACTAAAGCGTAATTCCTGTTTCAACGAGTGTTTATCAAATACTCTCCACAGGCGTTAATTTGGGCGACAACCGCCCTATTAAAAGTAAATTATAGTATATACTTAATTATTATATATTCCATATTTTACAGTAGCTTCATATTATTTATTTAATTATCGCAAGAAGGGGGATATTACTCCCCCTTCTTATTGTGTTATTCTCTAGTGAATACACATTCCAAGAAATTGCCAGTGGCATCCGTTAAGGATGTACCGTCAATAACACGGATTATTAAATCATTTCCAAAACCTGCGTCTAAACGCCCTTGTCCTGAAGCAAAATTAACAGTTGTTTCCGTAACGTCAACTGATGCTTTTCTATATCTTTGGGTTTCAACCTTAGCTGATTTATCCCATTCATATATTCTAAAACCATTAGCAGCAGCGGCACTAATATTTAAACTATATACGATTTCTCTTAGTCTTACTCTATGAGCACCTTCTGGCTTATTAGTACCCACTCCCCTATCATAAGTTGCACGATACGTCATAGCCTTTACAACACTTGTATCAACTAAGGCATTGTAATAACCGTCAGAAGAGATAGACACTAATGCATCATCAATAAATGGTGAACCACTAGTTGCGTCAGCTCTCAAAGCATCTAAAAGTTTTGCTTCCCAATAAGCGCTCCCATTGATAGCATCAACAAGAGATCCCATTGTAGTGTATGTAGCAAGCAAGAATGCTTCAGTGCCTCCGTCGGAAGTCACTAAAGTAATATCTTGATCTGTATCGACAGTTACTGAAGTTACTGTTCCAGTGCCTTTGTATTTAAGGCGGATAGCAACTGGAGTATCGTCGACAACAGTCCTTGCTTCTTCGGCAGCCAATCCTTGGCGAACCGCTATGTTTCCCTGTGAACCCATTTTGTTTGTTAAATTAATTTAATTGTTTCCAATAAAAATTAATTTTTATATTACTTAATTAATTACGGTCAATTCCGTACCAATATGTTTTCAACTTGGGACGAGTAATTTTAGTCCCTCGCCCCAATAGACTTTACCCATTATGGGTTATATAAACTAACTAATTTAGTTTAAGATACTCCTTTCAATAAAGCATTTTGTGCTGATTGTTTTCTTTCCAATCCGCACTCAGTGATATATTGATCAATCTGCCCATCAACATCTGGTGCCTGAATATTTGTCTTTAACTTAGTATCTCGATTACTCATGTAACGGTACCTGAATGAATCTAAATCAAGTAAAAACGCATATCCGGCATAATCCTGAACGAATAGAGGATTATGGATGATATTGATAGAACCGAATGCTGTTACCCATTCGCTAATCTTAATTCCATAAGTGCTTGCAAGTGGTTTAGCCCTAATCTGATCTCTCGCAATTTCATTAATTGCCTGCAGAACAAGCCCACCAGCGAATAATGTCTTTGTGTTAGAACCATAGGTAAACCCCTCTCGCAAAAATGTATTAAGATCCTGCCCTGTAAGCGGGCCGCCTTGATCTTGAATATATGAATTACTTGATTCAATAAATTCAAGAACTCCACCTGTGTAGCGTTTTGGTTTTCCATTAGTTCCAGTGGTAGAACCTTTTTCACCAAACCAAAATGCTTTCTCAATACCTAATGCATGCTCTGTGCCTTTTTTAGCACGTTGATATGTCATATCGCTAGGCCCATATAAACCTGCTTCCATCTCAGTCCCACTCGCACCGATTGTTGTTTTGAATATTTGAGTGTAATTACTCTCCTTGGTTGTGCGAGTAGTATTGATATTTCTCGCTCCTGAGTTTTCCTCCGAAGCATTACCTACAATGAACAAACCATCGGCATCAGCACCTGCAGTCGCAGCCGTAGCACCTAATGAACGACCGCCTGCGGCGATTGTGATAGAAGTAGCACTTGCGATAGTAGCAACTTCCATTCTTTCACCTGTTCTAGCGTTGATTACAACATCTCCAACAGTGAAAATGTAACCCGAGCTAGATCCAGCTCCGCTTACTGTGATTGTGACACCACCAGAAGCTGCGTATGTTCCACTAACTTTTGCATAGCGTCCGCCATATTGATCTTCGTGCCAAGAAAATTCGGGATTTCCAGTTGATTTCTTCATTATTGAAGAACCTTTCCATGTACCACCCTGGAATGTTTTCCCAACATTCGTTAATAAAGTTACTAACGGATGTTTGTTTTGTTCTAGCAGAAAGATCTTATCTACGGTGTCAACTATTAATCTGCCCTCCGCAGACGAAATAGAGGTATCTCTTGCAGCTGATGCAACAGCCCCCTGATCGTGCGTAGGCTCTACTGTATAAGGATAAGATCCCATTTTATTTTACTAAGCTTGTAATTCATATCTGAAAAAGTGTTTGATTATTATCCCAACAACAATATCAATATTATTACAAACTTTTAACTTAAAATTTATTTAATTTATCCCGATTCTATTTTAAAGAACAAAGGTGAATTATAGACCTATTTAAAAAACATTTGGATCTCCCACATTAGCTATAAGTTGGTCTGCTACATTCTCGTCTTTAATGATGGTAGCACCAGATGATGCTCCACCACTGGCATTGGCGGCGACTTCTTTAGCGGCTTCTCCCGCATTTTTAGCTTTATTAGCCTCGGCTTCAACCGCAAGTCTTTCCCCCTTAACAACTTGATAAGCAATCTTAAAATCATATTGATCTGGATGTTCATCAAGCCATTTGTCAATGTCCTGCGCATATTCATGCCAATCAGGAGTATTATTAACGAAATTGTTAAGGCTTTCCTTGAAGTCCCTGTTGGCTTCAATCTCAGTCAAACTTTGCTGAAATTTAGTTTCAACTCCTTGGACTTTTTCGGATACCAACTTTTCAATATCCGCAACGGGCATATCCTTATATTTTTTTTCGCCTAACTCATCTTTTACTTCTTTATGAGCTTCGGAAACGGTTTCAGCTTTTTCTTGTGAAACTTCGCCCTCAAGAACAGGTTTGATTAATTCTGAACTGATACTACCGTCTAGAATAGCATTAGCCAGTTCTGGATCATCCTTTAGCTTTGTCAATAGAGGATAAATTTCTTCGTAGAAACTTGTGTATTCCCCCATTTTTTCTCCCATCTCTCCAAGTTTTTTTTCCAGATTATCATACTGTTCCTTTGGAACTGTGTTTGACGATTCTGCACCTTCGCCAGAGGTTGATGACTCTTGGTTTATAGTTGATTGCCCCGTAACGTCATCTAATTTGTTAGGATCAACTACATTGCCTATTGTTTGTTCAGAGCTACCCGCCTCAGCGGACTCTGGAACGTTTGTTTCGTTTGACATAATGTTTTTACTTCATAGTTAATTAATTAATAAAATTTTTAATAATTTCACGGCCTTAAAATTATTTTGAAGAATTTATTTCTTCATCTTCTTCTTGTTGGCTCTTGTTTTTTCTGTCTGACAACTTTTTTGCCAAACCGACAAGGTCAACACCCTCCTTGACATCATCTTTTTTTATTTGCTTTTTGATGGCATCAATTACTTTTTTTCCCTTAGTGGGCATTTTGTCTAAATTCATAATGTTTTTATATATTATTTATTTATATAATTGACTATTACTATACATACTTTTGTTAGTCCTATTATTATATATATTCGTCATTACTGGGCTTACGGCATTTCTTAGAACTTCCCTTCTTCTGTTTATAGCACCTCCATTTCCATTAAATATTTTTCTTTTAAATAAATTCCCAGGGCTAATTCTTTGTCTTCCTGCCGGTTGTATTGAAGGTGGAGTTAATGTTTGTCTATATGGTGGCAATGGCCCAGTATTTGTAAATTTATTTATTGCTGGAGTTGCTATTGGTTGTTGCTGTGTAGGCTGTATAGGTTGCGTAGGTGGTGCAGGTTGTATAGTTGGATTTATTTTATTGAAACCATGGTCAACTGGCAATGTAAATTCATTATTTGTTGGAGGGACAGGTGTTGGTGGTTTTGGTTGAAAGGTTGGGGGGACAGGTGTTGGTGGTTTTGGTTGAAATAGTTGTATAGGTATAGCTGGTGAATTAAATCCTCGGAGACGTTGTCGTATAATGTTTTGTCTTTGCCTTAGTGTTTGCGCCCTTGGTGGTTTTGGGTATGGTTTTATTGGTGGTCTTGTTGTTGGCATATCAGGAGCTGGTTTTGGATTATTTATTTGATCAACCGCCCGCCCAATCTTATCCATAAAATTACCATTTATTGGTTTCCATGTTGGTTCACTGTACATTGGAGTACCATCTGTATTCGTACCAATATATTCTCCCCTATCTTTCCCCTTCCAACTTACTGTTCCATCTGAGTTCATTTTATATTCGATATTATCAAAATTAAAAATATTATCCACTTTCGACCCTAATTTTGTTCCTGACCCAAAATTTGTCATAGCCCAATCCAACGCTTCCTGATCATTAGTAAATTCAGGTTGAGTTATAGAGTTCGGTTGAGGTTGTTCTAGCAATGGTTGTGTCCTTGGGGGTTTTGGGTATGGTTTTATCGGTGGTCTTGGGTAGGGGGGTTTTATTGGTCGCTCAGGAACGCGCCATCTATCTGGTGGTATTGGTTTTGGTATATATGGCCCTCCTATTCTTATTGGTGGTTTTGGTCTTATTGGTGGTCTTGGGTAGGGTGGTCTTATTGGTGGTTTTGTTGTTGGTGGAACGTATCCCTCCATCCACGGATGTTTAAACCCATCGACTGGAGGAGTTTGTATTTCGTTAGGTGATTTTCTCGGCACTCCGTATCTAATACCTCCAGGAAAAGTAACAACAGAGCCAAACTCATAATCTCCCTGTCTGTATGCACCGTCAGGAACAGGTTTATATTTGTTAGAATTAATTAATTGTTTCCACTTATTATAAGTTTCTGGATTTTTTTTCAATATATTATATTGACTTTTTGTCAGACCTCCCATAGCACCACGACGGGCATCATACCGATCGCTCCTATCACCACGACCAAGCACTTTTTTAAATATTTTTCTTTTAGTATTATCCATCTATTTCATTTTTATCAATTTTTTTATAATATTACGTCTTTTTTTTCTTTTATTCTTATTTCCGATAATCAACCTACCTTCAGCTTTTGAATCAGCAGTTGTCCTTATTCCCATTATATGTGTTGGTTCTATAAGCATTATTTTTTATTTATTGCTTTTTTAACGATATTTCGTTTCTTTGTTTTCTTGGTTTCCTTGACTTCACCAGGATATGACTTTCCATTAATGTAGCAAATATGCAAATACTTGCCAGGGCTTGGTTTTATTGTCCTGACTTTTCCTCCATTTTTTATACAATTAAGAAAATCTTTTGGCATATTATTTTTTCTTAGGTTTTGGTAAAACTCCTATTTTCTTTATTTCAATATCAAATGTTTCCCTGCTATCTTCCCCGACTCTGTCATTTTTAGAATGAGAGATTATCTTTCCATCAATCATTAAAGTAACTGTTTCATCAACTTCAGAATCACCAAGTTCTGGAGCTTGTTTGATATTGAGATATAAATTAGGATAATCAATTTTATTAATAGTAGAATTGCATGTCGGAGAGTCAAGACATATCTTTTTTCTAGTTACACCGGCATCGTGCAATTTTACATTTTTGATTATGTTTAATGTAATTTCTCTTTTTTTATTATCATCAGGCATATTTTTATTATTTTACCAACTTATATATTAATTATATCATAAGTTAGTATAAATTAATTATTATTTTTCTTTATTTTGTTTTTCCAGCTCCTCTTCAGATTTTTTCCTATTCTCTTTTATTTTTTTTATATAATCGCCCAAGTCAACCAAACCGCTTAAAATCCCCTGGTTTCTTGCCACTATCGTTGGATTTTTAAATGGGTCAAGAGTGATTAAAGAACTCGTAGCTATCACCTTGCGGTAATCATTATATCTCTGCATCGCCCGCCAAAAATAAGTGTCATATAATTCAACCAAAATATCATCCATATCATTGTCTGTCATTTCTTCTATAGTTATTCTTTTTTTTTCTTCATTTGTTTTTTTCATATTATTTATTTATTTTTATTTATAGGCTTAAGAATATATCCTGTTGTTTTTTTTATACTTCTGTATCGTGGTTTAAGAATATATCCTGTTGTTTTTTTTATACTTCTGTACCGTGGCGAATGTGTCGTTATATATTTTTTAATAATTTTTCTTTTTCTGCCTTGGTTATTATTCCCCATACCAAAAATAGATCTAAATGTTTCATCAATATATGGACTCCTAACATTATATGTTTTATTTTCTCTTGTTTTTCTCACTTGATTAAAAACTCTTTTATAATCATCTTGCTTTTGTGCATTATCGAATGAACGTAATCTTGATGTATTGCCATAACGATCTCTATATTTAGGATATAATTTTCCTATAATTCTATATGCTTCTTTCTCATTATTTTTGTCAAATTCATTTTTTTTATTTTTGTTTCTTTTGTATTGATTCACAAATTTTTCAATGTAATTGAACAACATATTTTTTTTATATACTAAATATCAAATTTAACATTAGATACTTAATACTATATTTTAAATATTTAATACTTATTAACGCTGAATTGAAAGTGCTCTATTAACCAAATTGCTCTCTACACTTGATGTTTGTTTCAACGGTATGTTTGTGTTAACGGCGTTAACCTTCCCACCACCTTTCCCCCCCCTGTTCATGCCACGAGGATTAGTTGTTGGCTGAATAGCTTTTGGCGTTGGTGGGACTGTTTTATTTTTTAATAAATTAACAGGTGAGCTTAATTCAGAAAAAGGTGACTGCCCTCCGCCATAAGATGCTCCTTCTCCTCCTCCACTAAGCATGGCTAGAACTTGTTTTGCTACATTTTCAGGGATTTGTCCGCTAGTGATTCCAGATCCTTGACCACTTGGTATAAGTTCTCCTTGCGGTTGACCATCTCCCTGCGGTGGTTGTGGTTGCCCACTATCACCTTGTGGTTGCGGTTCACCTTGCCCTGGTAATTGTTGTCCGTCTACCGCCTGAGCTTGTTGCTCTCCTCCCTTTTTAAGAGATTCTAAATTCCAACTCCAATCATGCAACATTTTAGATACCAATTTCTCAGGATCAATAAATGGCAATGTAATAAGTAATTGAAATAAATCCATATCTTGCTTTTTCTTAACATCATTTTGCCCAGCGATTGCAGGCAACACGGTTGCTCTAAAATCAAATTCACCCATCAGATCATCCTTTTCTATAATCGGAAAAACATTTTCTCCATTATCGCCAGTGATTCTAATAATCATTTTTTCTGTATAAAATTGTTTATACATTGAAATCCAATATCTCATTACACGAGAATAAGCATATCCCAAATGATTAACGAATAATCTCACTCTTTCAAGAGTTGATTCTCTCAAATGCCTTACTTCAGTAGCACTAGATGCTCCGCCTCCAGCACCCATTGAAGCGTCATCCACACCGGATGAATATCTCATATCACTCTTTAATAATTCTTCTTCTCTATATGCGCTAGGTTTAATATCTGACATTTGAACTTCCCTCGCTCCGCCCGGGTCAGTTGAATATACAATGCCGAAAGGTCTTGCGATAAGTTCTTCTTTGTTTATATTCGCAAGTGGATTTACTATCCACATCTTATGAATATTTAAAGTCATAGCGTCCAATCTTTGATTCTTTACCATATTCAACATTATTTGAGGATTTTCTAAAATCAATGGTATCCCATAACCCTCAAACTCTCCTGGTATCTTTAAGTAAGGAACTTCTATAAAAAATGATTCCTTAAAATCATAAGGGTTTGGCATATCACCGCCCTTTAAAATAGGAACATCGTTTACAATTATTGCGAATTTATCGTCAAATGGTCTTAACCATTCGAATACTTCATGCATTTTATTTTCAGAGCTTTTATATATATCTGCACCACCAGCCAGACCACTTCCACTTTGACCATAATCAGCTCCTTTCGTAATTTTTTCATGAGAAAATTTTACTTCGTTTCTTATTGAAGCATAATCAGTTAAATCACCAGTGCAATTAAACGCCTTTGTTAATCTTTTTTTATCAGCCATCGGATACTTTCTCTTGATTTCAGTTTCAGTCAAAAGTAATCGTTTAAACCAATATTGCTTACTATCAGCTTCTACATTATGCCAATCATACCAAAGACTATAATTATCAACCCACTCGAGATAAGGAGCATCGTAAAATGTTCTTTTTTCTTTTACCCAATCAAATTTCTTTTTGCTGTCTATGTCTTTTGTTTTTAAAAATTCAAGAGTCCTTACATCTTTCTTCCAACTAACTTGCATATATGAAGTCCCATAAATCAAAGAAGAACTAACCACAAGTTCTGCGGTTTTCTCAGCCTCAGAAACTTCCCAAGTATAATCAGACAAGGATTGCAATCTGCTTGCTTTTTTTTGATCATCCTCATTCCTGCCCTGAACATTAAATTCAGGGCGAGCATCAAGAATGCGAGGTTTTAAAGTCTCAACAACCGCTTGAGCGTATGGAACTGAAACGTTCGCTTGCCATTTTTTTATTTCCTTAGATCTATCGGAGTTATCAGCAATATAAAGTTTATAAGATCTATCAAGCCTTGGCTTTATAATATTTTCAAAATAAAGCTTAGCGTCATCTTTTTGCGATATAAATAATTTGACTAAGTTTTCCTCCTTCCTTCCATAGTCGCTTGGATTATATGTTTTTTCAGTCATAATTTTTAATTCTTAATAAGCAAAATTTACAGGTAAATGATTTTGTTCATTTATTTGAGTTAATTTTCCAGAATATAAAGTTTTAAATCCTTGATAAGCAATGCCTGCTGAAAAGATCGTATCATCATGAAAACCATGCTCAGACACCATATCTCCATTGTCGTTATAAACAAATACCATCATTTCGTTTAATAACTCCTTGCTATGTATTATCAAATCTTCTCTAATTGCTATTCCCAATTCATCAATTAACAATGATCTCGTTACTCTCGTAGTTTTCCATCCGATTCTATCAGTAGTCCCAGCACTCAATGTTTCAAATTTGCTTGGTCTGAAATATAGAGATGGATAAATTTTTTGTTTTAAAACAGTAATAGTAGTTAATCCATGATTATTTATTTCAACTACCATCAACGCATTATTGTATCGTCTTCCCCATTTGTCCAATAATTCTCCAAACCTGTCAGGGGGCAAAAATCCACGATACATTGCAACTTCCTCACCAGTTCTTTTATTGAAAATAGTAGCTACTGAGTAATCTCCTCCTTCAACGCCCTCTGAAACATCTCCACCAACCACATACATCCCATCTATCTCTGGATCTCTATAAACAATCCAACCATCCTCATTGTAAACTTTAAACTCATTTCCATCTTTATCTGTTCCATTAGTATTTCCTACTTTTAAAATATTTTTTCTTTGTTTCTTGATAACTTCAATGTCAAACACCGGTCGCCCTGATGTTAAAAATTCAAGAGCATATTCTTGTGCGAACCATCTCGGATCTTTGTTTCTTTTTTTAGCTTCAATCTCGGACTCTGAATAACCCCACCACCATCCGTATTCTCTGCGGACATAATCTCCTTGCAATATATCAGGGTCATTAACATCTTTAGCGTTAGAGTATATTCTATGGAATAGGTTACCAGCTCCCCTTGGGCTTGACTCAATTATAATAGTTCCTCCCTCTGAAACAGACTCCTCAAGTCCACCCATCTTTTCTTCAGCATCGTCCCAACTTGATAATTCTGTTACTAACAAATTATCAAAAGTGTATCCACGACCAACATCTTTCGTGCTAGGCAATACAACAATCTTAGAATCCATTTTTGGAAAACTCATTTGGTATTTAGAATCATAATGGACTTCAGGTCTTAACTCCGCAGGCGTTGTCTTGTAAAATGTTTTTATTTTATCTAATAATTCTGAAACTAATTCGCTATTATATCCAATCAATCCAGTAGTTGTCCCTGGATTCATTATTGTGTCAACATAGAAATATCCGCACACTGAAGTCGAAAATCCCAATTGCCGGGCCTTCAAAATTATTATACGATTATACTTTCTCAATGTATTAAATAAATCTTTCTGTGAATTGTTTAAAACAAAAGGTCTCAATCCCCGCTGTGGTGCTTCTCCTTTCTTTTTCTTCTGTTTAATTTTAATTTTACAAAAATTCTCTAGATAGAATTTTTTATCTTGTAATTTTTTTAGAATTTTATCGTTCATATAAATCTTTGCCCATTTTAGCCTCACGATCTATTTTCTCTTGCATATCATCAGGAATTTTTGGGACTTCAACTTCATAATATTCATCTTCTTCATTTTTATTATTCTCGCCGCTTTCTATTTGTTTTCTAACTATATCTTCCCAACTTTTTGTAGCTTCAATAGGAGCTTCCTTATACTCATCCAAACCAAGAGATTTAAGGAACGTTTTTTCAACATTCAATTTTATCCCCAATCCTCGCGTTGAACTATCAGCTTGTTCAGATATTGCTTTCATATTGCTAACGATTGAATTTAGATCTACTCCATTTTCCTGCAATGCCCTATGATATTCCTTCCTTAGTGCCAACTTATCAAGAGTTCTAAAAAGTTCAACCTTAGTTCTAATCCCAACCATCTTTTTTAATTCATCTGGGTTACTTGTTTTGGTTAAAGCTCTCAGAAGCAGATTTTGCTGAAAATTGTTAGCTCTATTATAATTGTATTGACCCTTGATAAAGACTACTGGTTTAAGTTTTTCTTTTTTAGTTTCCTGCGAATGGTATTCTTTTTTTATTGAATCCGACATAAGGTATATTGTTACAATGTATATAAAAAATATAATAATCAGATCCTTTTTCAGCATTATAGTTTTCAACATAATTTAAAACATAATCTGAAAATTCAGTATATTTTAAATTGTTCTCTTCAGCATATTTTAGCAGTTCAATCCGTTCGTGCATCTTATAAACAAGCGACAGAAACCCTAGTCCAATATTTTTATATGGGAATTTAAAATCATCGCTGTTTTCAAAAGGATTTAATACATTAAAATCAGGAAAAAACTCATCAAAATAACTTATGATTCTATAACTAACCTGATTTCTTGTAACTATTCTATGTTCAACACCTACATGGTGCCTCATAAAAACTCCAAACGCCGCATCAAGCTCGAACCCATTAAACCTTGCCTTACTTCTATTTCTACCCTTATAACAAAATCTTCGCATCAGCCATATAACTCTGACCAAATTATCAAATAAATCAATCTCAAATTTATCAACTGTTTTACGCATTAATGAAACATATTCATCTGTGGTAAATTTATCGTCGGTAGAGACTAATTCTATTTTACATTTTTTTAATCCTCTATTTTCTTGTTTTGGGCGAGCAGAGAATACATCTTCATAAGTTTTAGGATAATTTTTCATAACATAATATATACTATTGTTTTTATTATTATTTTATTGTTGCATATTGGGTTGCTGTATATTGGGTTGCTGTATATTGGGTTGCTGTTGTTGCGTTGGTGCAACTGGCATTCTTCCTAACGGATTATTTATATTGCCTGGTTGTATGCCACCCTGATTCTGATCTACGCCAATAGTATCTTGTGAAGTATCTCCAGCATTTTCTGAACCCATTAATCCATTAAACCCCTCCTCAAACATTTCTCTTAAATCAGGATTTTGTTGTTCTAGTTTTTGTAAAAACTCATTGATAGATTCCAAACTGCCCAAGTCAACTCCGGCATCAGACATCCTCTTCAGCAAATTCTGTATGAGTTCTTTCCTCTTATTTTCTAATTTATTCTTTGAGATAGCCTTATCAGCATTAAATAATCCTTCCTTGGTTTGAAGTTTTTTGACTTCTTTCTTCAATACTTCTTTATTTATATCTAAATTAGGCATTTTTTTATATTTTAAATTCAAAATTGACATAAAAAGTAAAAATCAATGTCATTTTTGAATAAAATTTAATAATTCTATATCAATTATATCATAAGTTAGTAAAAGCAAAACAAAAAAACAGATATTATCTGTTTTTTTGCATTAAAGCTATTTTTTATTTTTATTTCCGCTTGCCTCCAATAAGTAATAACCCCTTCAATCTAATTAATTCTTTTTTACTATATTCTTCTCTCTCTTTGTGGTATGCCTTATTTGTCTTAGCCCCGCTTAGTTCAATCTTGCAATCAGAAATAAGTTCTTTAATTCGTTTTATCCTAATATTATTAAACACTTTTTCAATATTGCTTCTATCAGTTGTTAGCTCATCCTCTCTAACTGTTGCCATATTTGATGTTCTTCCACCAGATGCATCTGTTCTGTAATATTCAACTTGATACATATAATATCTATCATCTAATTTTTTATTCTTAACACGATCTTCTGCAACAACAAAGAAGCCAACGACACGCCCATCGTGTATTTCTATTGAATTAGCAAGAAAGAAAAATACTTTTTGGAATAAGTCATACTTAATAGGCAGATTAATGTATAAATCAACTTCACCCCCACTGGCTTTATTAGTTTTAATTATTTTCTTTTTTTTCATAATGTTTTTTTTAAAATTATATTAAATTATATTAAATATACGGCAGTCCAAACAATAGTCCCTACAATCAACATAGCAATAATTATTCTGAGTATACTAACTCCTATTTTGTTTGGATCAATTATCATTTAATTATCTTCACTATTAACAATATCAATATTAATATATTTCTTAAACTTATAGTGAGGTTTAAATTTAATAATGTTATGCGGAGGCATCATAAACAATTCCTTTTTCTTTATATTAAATGCTTGATGCGGTTTTCTACTGAATGCCTTAAAATCACCGAAATCAGGTAATCTAACTTTTCCTTCTTTCTTTAATTTATGTATTACTAATTTAATAAACGCATAATACATATCGTTAGCACTCTTTGGATTACACCCATGACCAATTCCAATAGCTAAGTTATTAAAGAATTTTGATTTTTCTTCTTTATTCATATATACCGTGAGTGATTTAATCGGATGTCGGCAACCATCATCGTAACGCGATATTTAGAATTTCGCCACTAAAGCTGAAATTCTATATTTGCATCCCGCAGTAGAGCCGTATTTCTGCATTTCAATTAAACCAATTCGTTATTATAATTATATACCAATAAACATAACTTGTCAACTGTATAAAATTATACGGTTATTTTTTGGGAAAATTTTATTTTTGGCATAGTGATAAAATTATATGAAAATTGACATAAAGCGGTTTTTATTGCATTTCGTTTAACCCCCATATTTATTGGGTATTTGTTAAGTCTGGTCGTGTTTTGAATATGGGGTAGAAACTAATTTTGATTGATAATGGCAGTTGGAATTAATAATTGTTGGTGTGAAGTGAATATAACGTTTAAATATTGCGAGAGAGGAGGTGGGTACCTTTTGCAAAAACACCTAAATTATTTATGGAAGTTAAAGCAAAGCACTCCCCCCCCCTGCCCCTATAAGCTCCAGCTATTGGCATATACCGCATAAGCCATATACCTATCCGCCGTATATATTACGCCTATTAATTCTAAATACTAATGCACTTTTTTCAAGAATCGCTTTTTTAGCGTTGATTATTCCTATATCAAAAAGTTATGAGGCTCTGTAAGCCCCTCTAAGAGATTTAAAAATGGGAGTTGAACGCTGATACCTTTATTGTGTTTAAACTTAACCAGCGGGCTATTAGGGGGTATATAGGTATAAATAGATTATTATCTGTTATGCGTGTTATTGGCTATATTATTACTTATTGAATGTATGGGAGATTAATAGTTATCCACATTTAAAACTGAATCGGGGGAGGGTGTTGATTCAATAGCGTGATTAGTGGGGGGATATGTATTTAATATTAGCCATTATGTCAATAGCTTGACAAGTGTTAAGTATTAATATATAATGGTAGTATGATTGTTATTATTAAGCCAAATATATTATATCGGGCTTATAATAATGGTTTAATCATAATGTTAGGGGGGATATTTTACTGTTATATATTGCGATTATTAGCTTATCGCTTATAAAATGGTTTCAAAGTGTTTTAAAATATAAATTAATGTTTTTGACCGCTTCCGCTTTTATTAACGCAAAAACCACCACCAACCACCAACCAAAAAATACTTATCCCCCTTTATCTTTTTATCCCCCTTTATCCATTCCCTATCCCTTTATTCCGCAACATCCAAAAAAAGCATATTTATATAATACATTAGTTTATACCACTATTTAATACAACCGCTATAAACTAAACACATAAACAAATATGAAACCATATCTTAATACTAATTATCAGGAAAATCTAAACACATTAATCAACGCCATAGAACAATACATCCGCGATAATTACGAATATGTAAGCAATAAGCCGGATGGAGCGAGGGAGTTTTTTTATAATAAGAATATTAGAGAGATTGAAAGGATTGATATTAATAAAGATATTTATATGGAATGGTTTGATAGGATTTTAAAGACTGAGAAAGATTTTAAAAACGGCGTTCCCCTTTCTATTGATTATAAAACATTAATAAATTAACCCGCTATCCGTGCTATGTCTATACATAACCACCGAGGCGGCAACAAGAATATGAAAATAGACGCCTATGCTAAAAAATACATTACAGCTATTGCGTTTGCTATAACAACCAACGAAATGGAAACAGGGAAAAATCTTGCGGAAGTTATCAACAAGATTTATCAAGATGGAACAGGGAAAAATCTTGCGGAAGTTATCAACAAGATTTATCAAGATGGATACGAAGATGGGGCTAATTCTATCCCCTTTAATAAAGATAATTAAAAACAGCCGGAAGGCGCGGGGCATTATATAACGGCATCGCGACATCCGGACTTTAATAAATATGGTTTATGTTGTTATTGGCTTATTATGGGGGGCGCTTTGGATTTATGGATTGATAACGAATCAAATCAATTTCGGGCGATTCCTTGTTATAGCTGGGATAGTGGGGCTTATTATCCTTGTCCTTTATCTTGCTTACAAAAAAACGGATGAGTATGATTTAAGATAATTAATTAATTAATTTTTAAAAATATGATAATCAAAAAAACACCTAAACAATGGCGGGAATATTATAAGAACGCCATCAAACATTTGGAAGAGCATAGACTTGCCTTTTGTTATGGCGAGAATGGGGAGTTTTTGACGATAGGGCAATGTAAAAAAAATATTAATTCTAAAACTTATCAATAATTATATGTATTTACTTTATTTTTTTAATAACAAAACAAAACAAGACGAGAAAAAAACTATTCCCGTTTTAAAAAAAATGGATTTAATTAAATATATTAATAAACATAAATACATAAGTAAAACCCACTGTATTTATGGTAAACCATTATCTTCTTAACAATATGAAAACAAAAACCAAAATAAAAAAATACATCAAGAAAAACTCCGGCGCGATTCTAATTGTCTCAACTATTGCGATTATAGGGATTGCGGCTAATATCAATTTAATGCTTATGGAAACGCCGGCGATGGCATCCGTGAACTTTCCGAAACATAGTAAAGCTAAATCCCCCATAACGACAGAATGGCGGGAATCAACCACGCGAGAGATAACCGCTTATAATGCCGGAGATCCGAGCCAGACGGACGCAAGCCCTTGCATAGCGGCGAACGGCGAAAATATATGTTCCGCGTTGGCGTTGGGGTATAAGAGATGCGCCGCCAATTTTGTTCCGTTCGGGACAACACTTGACATAGAGCATTACGGAAGATGCCTTGTAGTGGACAGAATGAACAGCCGCTATAAAAACCGCGTGGATATTGCAATGAAAGCGGAAGAGAAAGAAAGAGCGGTTAAATTCGGCCTACAACGGTTAAAGGTTGAAATAATCAAATAAACGAAGGCGCACAATGCGTTTTAAGCAATTTAAAAATTAAAGACGATACAAACTACCCCCGCTATTACTCTGGCAACCCAACAACGCCGTGAACTAACAGTGGGGGGCAAAACAAACAAGATGAAAAATTACAACTACAATGACATTAAAAATCAAGGAGTAATCGGCGAAATTATACAACAGGAAAAAGGTAGTGTTTGGAAGATAATAATAAAAGAAAAGGATAAATATACTTTTTGGCTATTTACATGGACTAACGGAATCGCTGATTTTATAGTGAAAAATATGAAAAAAAGAGGTGAAACCATCCCCGCCAAACATTGGGAATGGCGGCATGTTGAAGCAGTCAAAACATTAAAAGAGGCAAAAAAATTATTTAATAGTTGATAACAATCGCCAACCGCTATCACTCTGGCAACTTAACAACGCCGTGAACTAATAGCGGGATAAAAAAACAATATGAAAAATAAAGACGAAATTATGAAAATGTTAAAAGAATTTAAAGAGAAAAAATTTAATAATCTATCACCGGATGCAAAATGTGATATTGAGTATATTATAGAATTTATAGAAAAAAGTTTATAAAAATTAACTAACCCCTCCGCTATTACTCCGGCAACCTAACAACGCCGTGAACTAATCGCGAAGGGCAACAACAAACTTATGGACAACTATTTTGACATCAAAAACGAAGAGCAGGAAAGAACTAACAAACTCTTAGAAGATTGCAAAGTTTTTTGGGCTTTCTCAAAGGAGCAATTTAACAAAAATAAAACAAAGCTAAAAAAGGGGGAAACATATACAAACATCGGCGCCGGCGGTTTTTGCGAAAGCAGTCAAGTGGATAAAATGATAGCGGGGCATAAAGAGATTGAAAAATGGAGAAAAGAAGAGTTAAAAAAGATGAAATTAAAAAAAAACAAAGCCATAAAATATGAATTAAATAACTTTGAATGTTTTTGTTCCGGCGACATTACCCCCGTTGTTGAATTGTTTGAAGGGATTTATACGGAAAAGGAAATTTTAAAGGTTTATAATAATAAATAATAAAAACAATATGAAAACCCAAATCAAAATCTCAAAAAACTATTTTCTAATTATTGGCTTAACGCTATTTAAAAAGCGAATAGCCGAAAACTGGAAAATTTACAAAGTCAAGCCGTATTTATCTGTTAAGGATAAGCGGGCGGCTATTTAATTAAACCCCTGGCATACCGCGGACAAGCCCACTGTTTGCCCGCGATAGTTAGTAGTTTAAATACCTGGCGAACTTTGACAAAATGATAAAAAAATATAAAAAAGAGTCTAGCAAATTATCAACAGAACAAGTAAAAAAAGCCCTATCATCTACATTAGAAAAAATTAATTTTTTAGAATGTATTTATATGGGGGAAAAGGCAAAATATTCTTTTTCTGATATTTTTAAAGACGCAGCGTTTGAAGAGCGCCAAGCATTATGCCAAATATCAAGCGCTTGTTATTCTGTTTTAAGAGATAGAAAGGAGGAAAAACCGAATGTATAACCAGCAACACCTAAACCTATTAAACCGCATCAACGCCCTTCATATCGGGATTATAAACACACTTAACGAAGAGCGGAAGGATGAGGCGGAACTATTGCAACAGCTAATCCGCAACATCAAAAGTATGCGGGCAATCGTAGAAAAATCAGTCAAGGAAGGAGGTGGCGGAAGATGAAAAAGAAAAAGACAGTCCACGGCTACACTTGCGACAAATGCGGAAAGCCGGCGACGCAGAACATCCAGGAGACTTATATCATTTATAGAATAACGAAGGATGGTGATTTTAAAGAATTGGTTAGCGAACCGGACGGGATTAATGAATTTTATTGCGATAATTGCGCGAGAGGAGGTGAACAAGAATGACAACCGAGGAAAAGTATTTATATTGTCCGAAATGCAAAGAATACCCCGACAACATCCTTGAAGATATGCCGAAACGGAGCGGGATGAGATTTTGGGACGGTGATTGCTATGTTCAAGATAACGAAGAATATTATACAGGAGAGGAAAGCGAATTCTATTGCGTAAAATGCAACAGCGTCCTTGTAGACGACACGGATGCTAAAATCTGCGACATCTGCAAAAGTCCGGAAGATGATGACGGCCGATGCGGATGCACAAATCAAAAACACTTTTAAACTTCCGCCCCATAACGGCGGAACAACTAAAAGCGAACCAACAACCACGCGAAAGCCAGGCGCGTGCTGTTAGTCCGCTTTTTTTGTTTGATAAAATATGATAAACTCTCAGCATAGCCACGGACACAAGAGGACACACAAAAATAAGAATAATAGCTTCAAAATATAAATTATTGACTATGAAGGAAGACGGCGAAAAAACAAATCCGAATTTTAATAATTAAAAAATTGTTTTTGAAAAATATAAACTTTATATAATATTGACAATGAAGATCCAACAATCAAATTGTCAAAATAATAATGAAAACTCCTTGTCCTCGTTGCGGGAAGCAACAACTGCAAATACAAACAGCCAAAGACAATTTCGCTAAAGAGATTAGATGCCTCGCTTGCGAGTGGTTTGTATGGCTTAAAAATTTTAACAAAAAACAAAATAAACAAAAGTAAAACTAAGAATAATCGCCCATGAAGGAAGACGGCGAAAAATAAAAAAAGAATAGGATTTACATCCTATTCTTTTTCACATTTCAATAAAATTATTAACGGATAAAGGAAGTAGTCAGACTATGTATCATGTCCATCGCATCCTCCACCAAGAATAGTTTTAAATTTTATTTTAGTTGCTGGCAACATCTATTTCAAAAATTTTACCAGTAGAGTTCTTTATGACTTTTAAAAAGATAGTATTCTCTACATCATAATTTTTAAAATCATATTACTTATTATTAATAATATCACATATCAACATTAATGTCAATAATCAAAAATATATTTGCAATCAAAATGATCTATCTCATGTTGCGCAATAAATGAATCACGACCATTTAATTTTATCAACTTTGGTTTAGTTAATTTTTTATTACTGTCTATTGTGATCGCTTCTACCTCACACTTGTTCCATCTTTGCACAATTTTCATCTTATTGTCTGGGAAAGAAAGACATCCTTCATTGCTATTAACTGTATGCCTCGTGTGCAACTTAATAACAGGATTTATTATTATATCCTTTTTGACTGTCACATAGAATCGCAATGGATCTTCATTGTCAATTTGTTGATGTGCGATCGCGAATGCTCCATTAAAAAATCCACGCTTCGTATAACATAAATTATACATTATATGAGCATCTGCCATTACTCTTAATATATCTGACGCTTTAACATCACGGCTTTTTCTGTTGTGTGGCTTTACATAATACTTCAAAAAATCTATTTTCTTTATTTTTTTCATATTTTTTTATTCTTTAATTATTTTG
>QILJ01000445.1 GCA_003233295.1 Ignavibacteria bacterium
AACGATTCTTCAATTTCCTTAAAAACATGCCACAAAAATAGCTTGCAACACCCAAATTTCAAAATAAACCCTATAAATAAAGAGTTTTAGAGCTTTTTATAACTTAGTGCGAAAGACAGGATTTTCCCACTTCACCAACATTCCCAGCGTCCAAAAGTCCTTTTCTTTCTTTGTCAGCGTAAATCATAAAAAATCTGAGCGATATGTACCCATTACTACCTCCATCAAAAGTCCAGTTGGTCACTTTCACGAGGTTGTTCGCCCTTCTTGGTTAATGCAATAATCCTATCAGATCCAGATTTCCTTATTTGCATGTCCTAACTATAAAAGAGGAACTAACGAAGTAAACCATTTTCAATGTCACTGAATGTTAATGGGAGGCTTTGAATGACCTCTCACTAACCGTCATTCCGTGATGTTTCCCGTGTAAAAACATCACGGGACAAGGTTTACACAGCTTGCCCCTTTGTGGGAATCTATACTCATATGGGAGATTCCGGCTACTCCGAAGGAATCCCTTTGGGAAAATATTGCCGGAATGACATGAAATTTTGGGTTATTCAAAGCCTCCTAATGCAAAAGAATAAGTGTTTTGCCATGACTTTTACACCGCGGCAAACACATTTCTTTATTTATTGAATCTCTCCATTATATCTTTATAATTAGTAAAGATAATTTTTTCATCTTCAAGGAATTTTTTCACAACCGGATCGGAAAACAGTTCCGCTTCCCAAACTCTTTGCTGCCAAGAATTTGTTATCGATTTTAAATTATCCGTTTCGACAGACGGATGAAAAATGATCTCCGTTAATCCATTAGGCAGACTCTTAACTAATTGAAATAATTTTTCTCTCTTCTCCTCATAAGTATTCCCTTTTGGTACGCTCGTGAAAAAGTCCAGTTTCGGGAGAGAATAATCTGCCATAGTTGCTATAACCTCATCGGTAATAGGATAACCTGCTTTTTTAAAATGCTCAACAACTTCAGGTTTTGAGAGATCGATCGCATTTGCAGGTATTCCGTATTCCTCGGCAACTTTAAGAAAGACCTTAACATATGCCGGAGAGCCGTAAAGAGTGCCCATGTGTGTATCAATATGACTTGGGTTCATACCCACAGATTTAGCTTTTTCAATTTGAGCGCGTATCTCCGTCTCAACTTCTTCGGCGCTTGCATGAGCAACAACCTGCGGAACTTCATGCCAAAACATTTTATCAGGATCTACCAAACCCGGAACTTTCTTGATGTCAGAGACAGGTCCCCAACGGTAAGTTTTCCACTCACTTGTCAATGTAAGATGAAGTCCAACATCTACATTCGGATGCTCCGCTGCCCATTCCATTGCGGGGAGTGATGATGGAGCTGGTACCATTATTGCAGCATTCTGTATCTCTTTTTTATCAAGATAATTTTTCGCCGCAATGTTTGCTTCATCACACATACCAATATCATCAGCATGAAACATGAGAACTTTTCTTCCTTCAGGGAAACCGAGTTTCTCCGCCCAGTTTGCCGGTTCTTTATCTGATTTATTAGGTGACGAACAAGATAAAAGACTTATACTCAATATGCTAAGACTAACAAACGACACGAAATTAATTTTAGTAATCATTTAAACTCCATATTATTTTGAATTTATTTTTCTATATCTAGAGTGAAATCCTCAAACTCTACAGAATAAACTCGCTCATCCGGACCCCCGGCGGCAATTCCAAGATGCACCGCTTTATTGATTCCCGGTATATCTTCTGTGTGTCTGGAAACCGTCCAGTTTTTGCCATCATAACTTACATAACCTGAGAAACTATTTCCATGCCTGACCAATTTTATCCACATCGGTGTTGGTTCATAAGTCGGATGATTTTGACTGTTCGCTTTATGCATACACCCATCTCCAAACTCGTCCCAGTTCATTCCGGCTCTTCCCGGCGAAACAAACATGAGGACGGAACCAAGACTTCCTTCCCCTGTGTCATAACTTTTGGTCATATCATTTCTAACGAATAAACCGGTTCTAAACCACTCATTTGTTCTTTTTCCGAATTTGACAACTTTAATTGTTGCAACAAAATTCCCTTTTATCGGTTCTTTTATATAAGCAGTAGCGTAGGAATCCTCTCCATGATAAAAATCAGTACCAGCCGCTTTTATGATGAACTTATTATTTTTCTGATCGATCATTATTTCATGAGGTTCGGCTCTGGCAGAACAATATTCTCCGAACTTTATTTTTGAGATATCAACTTTTTGATGCGGATACACCTTGACCGAAACGGTTTTGGAATTACCGATTCGTAAAGTATGAGTACCGATTCCCAAATTGATATCAAAAGAAACGCTTCCTTTTTTGTCAGCGTTCACTTCAATATTCTTCTGTTGAATCTCCTTATCGTTATCATATATCGAAATCGTCAATTCATTCTCTTCATCCAGGCTGAATATTTCTGCTGAAACTTTAACCAACTCGCCAAGCGGAATTATACTGGATGATACGGTAACGTTATCACTGAAATAGGATAATGGCTCACCGGTAATCTTAATAAATTTAGCATCCGACGAACCTACTGAAATTACGTAATCTCCCGGTTCGGCAAATCTGTAGTTGAACTTAACGATCTCAGAATTGTCTTTTACAATCGCTGATCTTTTAGAAACAACTGCCTTACCGTTTACCCATAGATCGACATTCTGCACACCTGTAGAAGCAATGTTTTCCACTAATGAACTAATAGTCAGATAGTTTCCAGTTTCTGCTTGATCGATTTCTTGATCACCAATAGTTATAACAGGCTTATCCATTTGAAATTCCGGGTCGCCGATAATTATTCCTTCCGGCGGAATTGCAGGAGGATCAATTTTAAAATTCTTCGTGTATAAATTATCAATAAGATTTGCAGCGCATAATTTCATTTCGCCTTGCTCAAGGTTATAATAGATATTATCCTCAGCAGTCCAGCCGGAGGACATATTATCAAACCAGATCGCTACATTATCGTTGAACATTCCTCTGGTTACATCATGTATCAAATTATTACGAATAACAGAATCGTGAGTATAACCGCCCGAAGTTATCACACCGGAATCATCAGAATATGCTTGAACATTATGCAGATGGTTGTACTCAACACGGTAACCACCCTCGAGCGCTTCCTCCAAGTTTGCCCAGCCGCCAACGTAAATAGGGTAACGTCCTCTGTTATGGCTTATCTCATTGTGAGAGATGGTTGTGTATAAAGTGTTCCTAACACTTATAACGTTGCCGCCGCAGTCGTCCATATAATTATATGATACAGTATTTTGTCTAATAATATCTGCAAATTTATCCGGATAAGGATTCCCGGATATTTCAACAGCGCCGCGATCTGCCTGGATGATCTTGTTATTCATGATTCTTGTTTCAAATGAACCAAGACCTAAGAATATTCCTTTACCACCCACAGCTCTTATCTCTGAGTCAACTAGTTCGCAATAGTTTGCATATTTTATTGCAAAAGCAGTTCCCCCGTTATTCAATGCTTCGAATGTTAATCCGTAAAACCTGAGATTCCTTACCGGGTGTCCGGGTTTTCCATTTATCGCAACTAGATCCGAGATCACCGGTGATACTATCCTTGCAGAATTCGGATCCGATATATCATCTGACGGAATGTAAAACAGATCATCCGTCTTTCGATTGAAATACCACTCGCCCGCAGTATCCAATAATGCTTTTACATTCTCAACATAATACCTCGGAGAAATTACAACTATTCCATCTTGAGGTTTTTCCAGTACTCCAATTCCATCCGTCTCATCAACCTCCTTGATTTTATTTATTCCAATATGCCAGCGGAGATACATAACAATATTGTTCTGCTCCATATCATGCCATGCTTTTATGTCACCTTTCTTGAAATAAAATTCAGTGGTTGACTTTGCAGCTTTAGGCATAACAAAATATTCCGAGTTCGGTGTGCGTGCTATGGTCTGCATTCTTCCGTTAACGACTAACTTTTTAACATCCAGCCCCTTTGTGTTTGTGTGCCATATATCTCCTTCTTTTTTCCAATCACCAATACTCTTTCCTCCCGATATAATTGGATGTTCACCCGGATATGCAGAGTAAGTCACATAATGATCTTTCAATTTGTGATACTCAAATGCACCGGACGGCTGATCTGTTTCCACTCTTTCGCCCCCATCTTCAGGGGTGAATATTAGTGGCTCGCCTAATTCATAGTATCCTTCACGAATCTGGACTACTATATCTTTACCTGAACCAAGTTCATGCGGCGAACCAATATAATTTTTTTCAATTGGAATGCCTTCCGGTTTATATACTTCCTTCTTAAGTTTCCTAACAGCTTTCTGCGCACGGGCAATTGTTTTAAATGGTCCGTCGGTTAGAGAAGAATTTGGCGTATCAATAGTTCCCGACCAATCATCATCCCCATCCGGTGATACATAAAAATCAGCCGTTGAGTTTTCAACGGAGAATTTCTGCCACACTTCCCCACGCAAATATTTCCCCTGCGAAAAAAGTTGTGTGTTAACCAAGATTGTAAGTACAGTTACAATAAACACAAAAGATCTCGACCATCTACCCATTTTTTTAAATCTTAACATTATTATTCCTTGAATTCAATTTAAAATATATTGCTTTAAGTTTTAAGTTCAAACGAATAATTCACCACAGGCTTGAATCCATTCAGCGCGTAATACAAAATAAATATGTAGCAACTGAATGGAAGAACATAAGATAAATGCAGCCCTATGAAACTTGTATCAGCTAATATACCTTGCATCACTGGAAATATTGCTCCGCCAACAGCAGCCATTATTAAAATTCCAGAGGCTTTGATCCGGTACTCTCCTAATCCATCAACTGCAAGAGAAAAAATATTCGGCCACATAATTGAATTGAACAAACCAACTGCTAGAATTGACCACATGGCTATATAACCGCTTGTAAAAATTGTGATAGCAATCAAAACAAGAGCCGCAACTGCTGCCCAAGCTAAAACAGTTTGGGTATGCACTTTCTGCAGAATCGCCGAGCCGATAAATCTGCCTATCAACAAACCGCCCCAGTAGAACGGGATATATTGTGCCGCTGTTTTATATGATAAGTTGGCAATATTAGGTTCACTTAAGAATATCACTATAAAACTCGCAACACTTACTTCTGCTCCCACATATAATGCAAGAGCAATTACACCTAAACGTAATTGTCGAAATTTTAAAACATTAAATTTTTCGCTTATATTGTTTTTTATTTTAGCAGTTGGCAATTGTACCAGAATAAACACAACTGCTATAAGAAAAGCTATAACCGCAATAACTCCATAAGGAAATTGAACCTTTGCTGCTTGCTCCTGCAGCGAGTTATAGCTGCCAAGAATAAGAAAAGCGCCAATCAGAGGAACAAAGGTTGCTCCTAGTGCGGTTAACCCTTCAGCAAAATTCAATCTGCTTGAAGCAGTCTCTGTAGGACCAAGAATTGAGATATATGGAGTAGCTACAACTTGTAAGAACACACTTCCTGCAGCCATCATAAACAACCCAAATAAAAACAGCGGATATGATATCAGCCAAGAGGCAGGTATAAATAGCAGGCTTCCTAAAAAAATAATTAATAGACCTACTACAATACCTTTTTGATATCCTATTCTTTCAACAATTAAACTTGCCGGAAATGAAACTAAAAAATATGCCCCGAAAAAGGAAAATTGTACTAACATTGTTTCTGTGTAATTCATTTCAAATAGATTTTTGAAATGCGGGATCAAAATATCATTCAGCGAAACAATTGATCCCCACAATAAAAACAATATTGTCACTAAAGCAAATGCGATTTTTTTATTGTTGCTGATATTTATTTTAACGCTTTTCAATTAATGTTCAATAATTTCTATACTTAATTGCTGTTTCAAATAATTTAATGATATTTTCAGTGGGAATATTTGCCTGAATATTGTGAACCGCTGCAAAAACAAATCCGCCGCCGGGTGCGAATTTTTCAATCTGTTCTTTTACCTGCTTTCCTACTTCTTCCGGAGTTCCAAATGGAAGCACATTCTGCGTGTCAACACCGCCACCCCAGAAGGTAATTTTATCTCCGAATTCTTTTTTGAGATTTGAAGAATCCATTCTGCTGGCAGAGAATTGTACTGGATTAAGTATATCAACACCGGCATCTATTAAGTCCGGGATAAAATCATAAATCGATCCGCAGCTATGGAGAAATAGAAATAATTCAGAATTATTTTTTACATATTTATATATTTTCTTATGAGCTGGTTTAATGTATGCTTGATAGAGGTCTAAAGATATCTGCGGACCGCTTTGCATACCAAGGTCATCGCCCATCTGGATAACTTGGATATACTTTGAAACTGCCTGTAAATATTTTTCTAAGTTAATTAAATGTACTTCTGTCATTTTACCAATAAGCGCTTCGGCAAAATTTGGATCAGCTACAAGATCAAGCATTGCATTTGAGTAACCTCTTAAGACTTGATAGTTCTCGATTATATTTCCTCCAAAGCCTCCCATAATTGCATAATCAGTTTCTTCGTATAACTGCTTCGCTTTATTTTCAAGCACTCTGAGATACTCGTCAGAATATATTTGCCAATTATAATTTTGGATATCTTGCTCTGTGACAGCATTCTCCAATGGAGGATTACTATTTTCAAAATAGAGGCATGATTGCGGCATCCGGGCTTTGACCCTTTCTCCATCCATTAAAACCCATTCTTCTCCATTCCATTTCGGCATTAGTTTCAACGGAATTTCAACTTTCGAGTTATCCGGTAACTGCCATTCCTTCCACTCTTGATCATTCTGCAAGTATGAATCTTCCAGAGAAATTACATCGACTTGAAAAAGATCCAATATTTCTTTTTCAGGAATTGCAAGCTGCTGTGTAATATCAAGCATTCTTGTCATACGATTATTAAATCTCAATTCTTTTTTCAACCGGTTATATGCAATTGCCATTATGCTTGTAGATCTCATCCCGCCAAAGTCGATTGGTATTTTATCGGGCTCTTGGTGGTTTAGCGTCATTAAAACCCTTTCTCTAGAAGTCATCTGCATACTCCTTATTAATGAATATAAATTGGATTAGTAAATACCCAGGAAACCCAAGCATCATCAAAGAATAATTTTGCTACAATTCGATAATTTCCTGCTTGACCATTAGGGTTAAACTCGTATTCATAAACATTATCAATAGTACCGATAACTTTCCCGTCCCTTACTAACTGGAACTGCACAGGGAACGGAGATACAGCTTTTAGTTCTGCAACTGACTTGGCAGAAATCGAATCGCCCAGTATTGCATTAACATTACCGGAACTATCCAGAGCAAAATATTGGAAGCCGTCAGCTTTTGCTAAACTCTGAAATGAAATAAAAGCGTGTCCCTTAACCAGATTATCTTTAATACCAAAACTAGTAAGTGTATCGCTAAACACATTGTTTGTAACATAATTAAAGGAAATAAAATACGGATCGAGTTCCCACTTAAAAGCCCACCCGGTTGAATCGGGTTTTCCTAATAATATTTTTTCTTTCAATCCCGGCTCAACTATTTCAAGTGTTTCTGCGTTTGGACCTACCCACTCAACTTTTCCATTATCTAAATATCTAGCTCTGAAGTTATTATTATTATGTGCATCAACCGCTGCCACTCCAACAATTCTACGATGTTTGTTCAGTTCATCCCAATGAGAAAGAATCTCCGTTTGTTCATCATAGATCTCTCTAAAAATCCAATGGTGATATTTTGATTTATTGATAAAATAATTCAGAGCTAAAGATAAAAGTCCGTCGTTACCATCTAAAAAATCAGTATGAATATTATATATTTCCATTGCTTGATAATCGGGGTTATCCCAATGATGAGGTTTTTCTGTATGGACATAAATAACAAGCCCGTTATTTTTAACCACATCGTGTATTACTGCACTATCTCCTCTTCCCCAATCCAATACCACGCTATCCATCGGAGTAACCATAAGTCCGTGACTGCTCTCAGTCCCCGGTTCGAATATGACGCCATCATACATCCCACTATAACCTCGTGGGAATGTATCAAGTTTACTATGCGGATGATCAGAGAAAAACAGGAAACTATATCCTGCTTTTTTAGCGGCGGGCAGTATTTCATTCAACTTTCCCCTGCTGTCATGCGACCAATAGCTATGTACGTGAAATTCACCTTTGTATTCGTCGAGCTTAATATACTTCTGAGGCATCTTGTATTCTAACCAAATCGCTCTTCGCTCCTTTTCCAAACGCGGATATGTAACCCAATATTTCCACCAGAAAGGACCTGTGATAACAATAAACGCTAGAATCAGAATTACGATTAAAGCAATTAAAGTCCGAATTATGATTTTTTTAATTTTCAATGTTCCAGCCTTCTATTTTAAGATACATGTTTGAATTTTTTAAATCATCATTATAGTAGCGAGCAGATATATTTCTGCTTTCACCTGGGAAAAGACTAATATAGTTATCTTCCCAGAAAGTCGGAGATATCTCATCTCCTCCGTCTCCCTTAGTAAGCGCCATGTGTACTTGGAAAGCAAGATGTGAGCCGGTATTTTTTAGTTTCACTTTTACGATACTTTCATTCCCGTTTTTCTCTACATTATAATTAACATCAACCTTTACTTTTGGAAGATTATTTAAACTTTTAAAATCTGCATACGATTTTGGATTAGCTTTTAACACCCACCATCCATTATCAGTTCTCTTTCCTTCTTTGGAACCTTGAATATCCGGAACTGTGGATAGCCAGTAAAAGTTGTTCGATACTTCTTTACCGGAGTTATCGAATAGCTTAAGACTCACAAAATATGTTTTGCTCAAATTATTAGGGAAATCAATTTTAAAGGCTTCTGTTTTCCAATCTGAAGCTACTGAAACTACATTTTCTTTTGAGTAAACTTCATCCAGATCAAAATTGAAAACTTTAGCCGTAACTTTTAGATCATTAAAGTCCTTATAAAAGCTATTCACGACATAAACAGACTGATCATCGTATGAATACTGGACATGCAAAGGTTCACATGCTTTTTTTGCTCCATAATACGCTCCGCCCACATTTAAGTACCAATCTACATACTGCCATGTTAAGGCGGCTGGCCATGCAGCATCATATTTCCAAGTTGTAATACCGAGAGCTTCATATTTATTTCGACCATATGCTTCATACATTCCGCGAGCGCTTTCATAATTAAGCGTTTGACCTTTCATTAACAGTTCTTTAATTCCTGCTGGCGTACCATAGCGTTCATTTAATGATTTCTGCACCAAGTCAAAGTATTCAAGTCCCTGCAAAACTGTATGGAAGGAAAAAGTTTCATTATTGACCGGCCACAAATTTTCTTTCGGCATCATTTTTTTTACGCTTTCATAAGGTGCAAATATGCCGCCGATACCTCCCGATTGAGCAAATCCCCAAGCGCCGTCTTCTTTATGTGTGTAGTAATGTGACGGAGTGGCATATGTCCATAGCTCGAAAGTGCCTGTCCGGGTTCCCCCGGTTTTGTAACGGTTCTCAATTTCAAATGCACCTGAATGAGGTTGATAAGTTCTCTCCGGCGTATATTTTGCTATCAGATCTCTGTAAGCTTTATCAAGTGATTCTGTAGGAAAGGTTTCATCATGTCCTAAAAAATGTATCAAGCTTGGATGATTTCTCACTCGTAAGATCATGTCTTTAATTATTGAAACAGCTAATTTCTCATCAGGTAAGTTACGCCCGAATAACTGCTGAATTACCAAGATCCCATATTCATCACACAGATTATAGAACTCATCAGTTTCGCGAATTGAGAATCCTTCTGAGCGCAATGCATTTAGATTAGCCTCACGGGCATATCGTATCAAAGCATCATATCTTTTGTTAGATAAATTCAGCATCATATCGCTGGTCATCCAAGCGCCGCCTCTTATCAAGATATTCTTGCCGTTTACTTTATATCCGCGCCATCCTTCATCATTGATGTATGTGGATACTTCCCGTATACCAAATCGCACTTGCTTGCTGTCCGATATCTTACCATTAATTTGTGTATCCAAATTGAGTGTATATAGATTCTGTTCGCCAACCGGGTGAGGCCACCATAATCTTGGGTTTTGTACAACAAGCTGCTTGAATTCATCAGGAGTAAATTTGATTGTTTTGGTTTCACCCGCTTCTAGATTGAACGATTTTGATATTTTAATATTTTCAATTGTGCCTGTTATTTTTCCGCTAACAGGTTTATCAATTTTATTTACTGCATCAATGGAGATTGTTAAGAAAGCCTTATCCAGTTTGGGCAGATCAAGATCGGTTACAACATATGGATTTTTTAATACGACTTCATCACTAACTGAAATGTAAACATCACGCCAAATGCCCATATTAAGATCAGGCGGCTGCGGGTTATGATCATCCCACCCGGTAGTGGCTTCAATCTGTTTTGTGTGATATTTTATATCCGGAATTTTTCCCGGGGCACTTATTTCAACAGCAAGAACATTTTCCTCTCCAAATTTTATATACTTATCAACATCAAATTCGAACCGACGAAACATTCCTATCACATCTGAACTATCTGCAATCTTTTGTCTATTGAGCCAAACATTGGCTTTGTAGTTTATTCCATCCAAGTGAAGCACCATCTTCTTCCCTTTAAATTCATCTGATACCACAAAACTTTTTCGATACCACCAAGTTGGATAAAACGGACTTCCCATAGACATTGCCAGCCAACGTCCTTCTTTAAATCCTGGGATTGACTTTAAATTTAACCCGAAATAAGGATTGGGATAAACATTCGCATCAGCCAAAGCTGCTAGCACGGTTTTGGGAATATCAATTTGATACCAACCACTAACATCTAATCCAGGAGAACTTATTGTTTCTGCAGCAGCATTTATTTTCACAGACGATTGCAAACTCCATCCCTTTTTTAGCTGAATATTATTTGGTTTGTCTGTGCTGCAAGCAAAAAATAAAAATGACAAAAGAAGTGAACTAATAAATCTTTTCATTTTATTTATTTCCTTGATAAATATTTTTCAAAAAACTTATCCATATAATACTGGCAGTACTCGTTCACTTCAACCGCAAGATCCAATGTATGAGGCCAGCCTTCAAGTCTATGGTATTCAACAGGTACACCTGCTTTTTCCAGTCTTTTTGTTAAACTGTCTGATTGCTCAACAGGGACAAGTTCATCAATAGTGCCGTGGAATATTAAAGTCGGCGGATCGTCACTAGTAATATATGTTACCGGTGAAGCTTCCTTATAGATTTCCGGGGCTTCATCGTAACTTTTACCTATAAGATTATTAACGGAAGACACATTCTGGGCATACTCTGTTGTTAGATCTGATGGTCCGTAAAAATTTACAACAGCCTGCACTCGTGAAGAGAATAGAGAATCATCTCTATCTTTGAACTCAGGGACATCGGATGCATATCCAACCAGCAAAGCTAAATGACCGCCGGCAGAACCTCCGATCACTGCAACCTCTTTATTGTTTATGTGATATTCATCTGCATGTTGTTTCAGCCAGATCACCGCCGCATTCACATCCAATATTTGAGCAGGGAATTTAGCTTTATTAGTAAATCTATATTGTACTGTTGCAGTCACATATCCTTTTTTAGCATAGTCAACGAGATAATGTAAGTAATCATGCTTATCTCCTTTCTTCCAAGCTCCGCCATGGATAAAGACCAATAACGGAGCGGGTTTTGAGATATTCTTTGAATAATAAATATCAAGCTTTAGTTTTGTTGAATCGATTGTCTTGTAAACTATATCCTTGTACTCTTTAACGTCATCCGGCACAGGAAAATCTTTTTCCATTAAATCCAATGTTCCAAAGAAATAAGCGATCTTCATTGTTGTCATGCTTGAGTAGCCGTCCGGTACTTCCGGCGGTTTATCCTGGCTAATGAGAATTATCGGTGTGATTTGCAGTAGTAATAAGATTAAAAACTTTTTCATAATATTTCCTTTTTTATACTTCTATAATTTCGGGATTTTATTTTTAAATTGATACGTGTCCAGATTCAGATTGAATAACCAGCTACCGCCAGCTTGCATTATCATCACTACTAATATATTTTTACCCTTATTTAATTTTATTGGAATAGAGAACTCGTTATAGTTAAAAGCATGCGGCTGAGTATATTCATATATTATTTTACCATTCAGCCAAATAAATGCACCATCATTATGTCCAATACGCAATGTTGTTTTTGTTTCCTTATCACATATTATTTCAGTAGCAGCAAATGCGTGACAGTTTTCATTTGGGTCAAGCTGTGCATCCAATCTAACAACCCCGTTTTTCAAGACATCTGCTTTTTTCCAAACGATATCCTTATTTCCTATAGGATACATGTTTCGACCTTCCTCTCCAATGAAGCCGGGTAATGATTGAGATATTGCAAATTTTTTGATTTTTATTGGAATTTTAATCAACGAAATTTTTTCAACTCCAACTCTTTGTTTCCCCTTGAATTTAAAAGTAAATATATGTTTGCCATTTGATAGGGAAGGTATGTAAAACTCTTGTACAGATGGGATTGACATACTAACATCTCGAAAACAATCTAATTCACCTGCTAATTTATTATCGATCAATACTTGAGCACTTCCGAATTGGGAGTTCGTTGCTTTATATATCTTCAACTTATAATCAAAACTTTCCTCAATAATAAAGCTATAACTAATGCTGCCGCTATTACTATTATACTCATAATATTTACCAGGATAATTCATCGAAGAAACATCTTTCCACTCCACCGGAGTAACGGTTACACCATCACTAATTTCATCTCCCAAAACTATTTCTTTCTCGTCAGCAAAAACATATTCGTTTTTCCATTCAAGTACTTGCCCATCTTTTAAAAGCTGATCTTTTAATAAACTATAACTAATTTGCTGAACATCCTCTTTTTCGTCAATCGCTAAAACTGCTGCAGTAGCGGCTGATTGACCCAGTACCATAAAGACCGGTTCCATACGAATTGAACCAAAAGCTATATGAGATGCAGAAAGACAAACAGGAACCAGCAAATTTATGCACTCATCACGCTTAGGAACAATTGACTTGAACGAGATAGGATACGGTGAAAAACCTCCAATCTCAACATTTCCTTCATTTCTAACTCTGCCATATTTATCAACATAACGTTGGACGTTATGTGAATCCATTGTGTACGCAGCTAGACCCACTGGATCTACTGGGACTACAACACCTTCACAGTCATGCTGAGTCATTACATAATCTGAAATCATACGGCGTGCTTCTCTTATGTATAATTGATGTGACCAATTCCCATTATCCACAAATTCATCTTTAGGTAATCCCCATTGGTTAACTTCATCACGTACATAATCCGAGACTCGGGGATCATTAGCAAGAAACCACATTAAACCTTTTTGATAATTTTCATGTTCCTTAATAATACTTTCTCGGATCTTATAATTACCATCAGGATATTTATAATTCATTCCAATATTGTCGGTAGCAAAAGCACCCTTGTTGTTTGTATCTGTTTTACCATTCGGCATAGGTGTTGACAAATCCAAAACATCAAACACCCCAGTATTTATATAGCGGAGTAAAAGTTCATATCGCATCGGATCATAATTTTCCGGTTTTGGGAATGGAATTCGATTTTCCGGAACATTTGTTAGGCACATCCTAAAACAATATGCTTGAACGCGATCATCTCCATTTCCTTCAACTCCTGGTCCGCCATCATCAAGAATACCAGGTAATAAACCGCTTTCCGCTTTTCCACGAATTATATATGGATCAACCGGATTTTTGAATTGATGATTAATTGCGTTTTTAGTTTGAACACCATTATAAGTTTCACCATATGTTTTATTGGCTTCACGACCAACAGTATAGCTTACTCCCGCAACTGCCATTAAGTCGCCTTCATAGGTTGCATCAATAAACATCTTACCATGTAAGGTTAACCCGGATTCCATTTTGATACTGATAATTCTGCTATCCTTTTTATCGATACCTTTATTCAAATCTAATCTTTCATTGTAAATCATTACAATGCTCTCCTCATCTAGCATATCGTTCAGTACTTTCTCAGCAACATGAGGCTCAAATGTCCACATCGTTAAATCCGGGTCTGAGCCTGGATGGTAATACTGATTTATACGCTTGTAAAATTCTCTGGACAGCCCACCAATTGCGGCTTTATTACCAATGTCGGTTGCTCCAAGCCCACCAGAAGTCAATCCTCCAAGATGTTTGCCCGGTTCAATAAGCACAGTCGATTTTCCTAACTTTGCAACCTGAATAGCGGCAATAACTCCAGCCGAAGTACCTCCATAAACAACAACATCATAAGTATTATCAAGCTCTGTATTTTGGGAACATGATGAGATGAATAAAGCAATAATGACTATTGGCACAATTTGCTTAAGTAAAATAATTGTTATTTTTTTCATCATTAGAAATCTTTCCACTACTTAAAATACTTTAAGATGTTTAATACCACTACCTTGATAATAAATTAGTTCACACATCCTTTCAAAGTCCAGTAGGCGTTTTGTCCAGGTAATGCACTTCATAAGCATATTCAGTCTTCTCTCCCGCTTGAAGTTTTTTAACAGTTGGAGTCATTTCCAGGTTGATCTGTATCCGTTCCGGGCTCCAAAAAAGATTCAGGTTTTCAAAATCTTTGGGATCAAAACGCTGTTCCACTCCAAAGCCGGCTTTTTGGTTAAAGTAGGCAAATGAACCTCCTTTAAGTCCTTTTTTTATTAACGCGCTTTGCTCTTCTGTTGGCTTAGCATTTACCCAACCTTTGTTAGCCTGCAGCCATTTCTCATCTTTAACATAAATGCTTACTTCTTGCGGATTGTCAGAACCAGAGCCTGCGTCATATTCAGGATGCACTAAAAAATTGAACGGTCGAACTTTCTTTGCTTTTAAAGTCGTTTCAAACTTAATCGCATCACCGGCTAAACTGATAGTGCGTTCAATCCGTGCACCATCTTTTGCTGTTAGCGCTACTACAGTTTTGGTAGGAGTCATCTTAATTATTTTATAAGCCAAAATACCATCGGCTTTCGGACCATCGCCTTGCAGAACCCATTCCTCATAGCGAAAACGATTCAGCGATCGCGCAGGTTGAATTACGTTACGACCAGTTGGTTTGTAAGTCATCTCAACTACTTTTGCATTACTTTCTGGTAGAATTAGCAACCGCCAGAAATCATTTTCAAGACGAACTGCAGTCATACCAGAATAAACTTTATTCATGTTATCCAAAAAGACTTCATTTGTTATATATTCATTTTCTCTACTAACATTATACTTCTCACATAATTCTGCATAGTGTGCAAGTAAGTTTTCATCAACATCATCCAGAGATGGTTTACAGATACCGTTATCATACTTCAGTTCCATCGTTGAAACACTAAGTTTAGCTCGATAGGCGCAAAGAGATGCCTTCTCAACTCGCGAACGTACTTCTTCTGATTGTGCCAAAGCTAACGCTTCAGTAAAATATTCATCAATACGTTTCACAGTTTCAGAGTTTAAGCATAATGAAGCTTCAGTGGAAAAACAAATTGGATGCTTATCTTCGTTATCAATAAGATCGTGATAATAAGTAAGGTAATCAATAATCGGCTGGGCAGATTCAGCATAATGCATTCGGCAGAACTCAAGTGCTTCCTGCCAGCTATCCCTGCCCGGTTTCCAAATGCAGCGCGACATAACATAGTTACGCAGATCGCTCAATTCTGTAGAAAAACCATTTCCTGCAGCCTGCATAAATACACCACGCCCGTTGTTGTTTGCAAAATATTCTACACTTTTACCAATACTGCGTAAGTTTGGAAAAGGAAGAAGATAGGCTCTGAAATTAGTATTATAATGCCAGATAAAAATATTCTTCGCCTTACCTTTCCAACCATCCATATCTTCGCAGAATTCTTGATTAAGCAAACAAGTAGGATCATCAATTGCATGAAAATCACAGCATTCTATGCTGCACAACTGAATCAACACATTATCGCGTGCTTGTATTGTTTTTGGAGGTTTGCGTGTGTACTCATAAGCATATGTACCAATCAATACCTCTGGATGTGTCTTTTCGATCCGCTCTGCTACAGCATTTACAAAAGAAAGCATCGTTCCAGCATGTGATCCTTCGCGCGCATCAATTGCAGCACACGATTCACACGTACAATAGCTGCCATTATCCATTTGGGCAACATTGAAACTTTTCACTTTCGGGTTTTTCTCAATAGCATCCAGAGTAGCTTTAATAACAATCTCAAGCACTTCCGGATTTGTCAAACACAACTGTGGTCCGCCGCCATGCATATCCAACACACGCCGTCCATTAACTAAAGCATAATATTCCGGATGATCTTTTCCATAGGTAGCAGGCGGAACAAGCTTAGCCACATTGTGAATTACAAGTTTATATCCGGTAATTCCTCCTAACTCCTCCGAACCAGCGATGGTATTTGTACGTAATTGCGCCGCAAAGGTCGGATTGCGGTTCGTCTCTCCATAATATGACCAGCGGAAAGCAAACTGAGGAACATAGCTGTAGTTACGTCCTTTGATTCTAAAGTCCTTATCTTTCCCTTCTGCAGGATAAAATGTGTGATCATAGGTTAAGAAACGTACACCACAATATTGTTCAAAGAATTCATAAACTCCATAGAGTGTACCGCGAGGAAGACCTCCATAAATTGCCAGCTTATCTTTGTCAATATCAATATTAAATCCTTCTTCACCCATCTTTTCCGTGTTTACCTGAAGACCAGCGGCAGTTGCCGTTTCAGCACCTATTAAAATGATATTACCACTCTGCGAATTGGTTCTATCAATAGTTAATTCTTTCCCCGTAAACTCTTTGAAAAGTCTTTGAAATTCACTCGCCGCATACAATTCAGATTTTGTTGCACCGGAACTGCAAATGATACGCTCAAAAGCTGATAAGTAAGGACCATCTGCAGGTAAGGAAGCCCATTCTTCATCTGATATTTGTAAATTTTCCTTTTGTGAACATTGTATAAAAAAACTATTTGAGAGGACTAAAAACAAACCTATCAAGATTTTGTGCTGAACTGATTTTTTCAACTTGTTCTCCATTTTATAATTTATCACTACAATTAGTTCGGAATGATCTCCTGCTTTTTGATTCCAGGTCCTTCCCAAAATACTTTTAGATGCTTGACACCACCAGCTTGGTAATATCTCACTTCAATTAAATACTCACCATTTTCTAAATATACCTTCCCTGATTTTTCAATGTATCCGTGATTCCCGTCATTATTAATCAGCTCCTTATTATCGATAAACAGTTTGCTTCCATCATTGGAGCCCACGTAAAATGTGTATTCCCCATCTTGCTTAATTTTAATAAATCCATGAAGCACCAAACCGAAATAGGTCTCTCTATGATCAATACCGTCATAACCAAATTTATCTATCGTTCCTTCAGTCAACGGTTCTAATAACAGAAAGTTAGGTAATTTTTCCCATTTAGTGTTAGACATATTTTCGTAATATTTATACTGTACTCCTTTTTCCTTTTCTATGGATAGATAGTTGGTCACCGTTTCGTTACTCGGACTGTAATCATTTTTAAAAGCTTTAGCTCGTAAGGTTGCTGATTTATTTATCTCTATATTTCGCTCATATTTTTGAGATGATTTCGATGGCTCGCTTCCATCAAGCGTATAATAAATATCGGCTCCTTCTGTATAGGTAAATAATTTTACGTTAATACTCTTATAAAAATATTGATCTTTTGGAAAGACGCGTGGAGCTATCACCTGCGTTCTGTCTAATTTCAATATAGCTGTGCTGCTGATCTCATTATTCTTAAATGCTGCTGCTTTTATTATGGTTGGATCGATCTGCTCAAATTGCTGCGAATATCTTTTTGAGTTCTTTGTCGGCTCACTTCCATCAATAGTATAGTAGATGTCTGCATTATCGGGGAAGTAAATACTTACCATACCCAGGCTGTCTCTTTGAATATTAGGTTTAAGAAACTCAAATAGATTTTTTTTATCCGTGAGATTTGATGAAATGTTTATCTCATTCGTTTTGATCGTTTCGTCAATAATTAACGGGGTCTGAACATTATGAAAGTTATTGCCTACTATATTTATGTTCTTACTATTTTTTTGCAAATTTAAAAATAAATTTGACTCCGGGGAACAACCATTGACAAAAACGTTCTGAGAGTTTTTCAATACTACTTGCCCCAAAGCATCATCTTCAATTTCACTGTTGAAGTTAAGTAGCTTTATATTTTTCACATCATCAAACATCACAGCAGGGCGATGATCCTCTTTGTTGTAACTTAATTCAATATCCCTGAAAGTTATACCATCAACATGCCTAACAAAAAATCCATAAGCAGGTAAATCGCCCAATTGCGTACTCTCGGGATATTCATTTACCAATTCTGGCTTCTCCATTAAACTTTCAGCAAATGACCCGCCGCCGTCATAATTAATTTTAACATTAGAAATAGAGACGTTTTTAATAGGATGATCAATTTCCCCAATAATAGAACAACCGGTTTTGCCTGCATTTTTTGATACAATATTACTGATCTTAATATTGTTCAACGAACCTATTGGACGCACGTCCATATTGGGTTTATATGTTCTAGCTCTATTTCCCAAGCGAATAAAAATAGGTGCAGCCATTTCTTCCATTACAATATTGGAAATCGTTACATTTTCCAGTACTCCGCCATCAACAAGCTCAAGCGCAATTCCTGCCAAGCCTTCGTCTCTTCCTGAGTAACCGCCATCAGCGAGCGACGGACCTATATAACAATTGGTTATTGTAATATTGCGGAATCCGCCATAACTGTCCGTTCCCGCTTTAATCGGATTTGTTCGCGAACGAAGAATGCAATCTGAAATAATTACATTTTCAACTATTTCCTTTCCTGTACTTTTAAGTGTGATGCCATCATCATCACTATCCCCTATCATACCAGTAATAACAACATTTTGACTTCCGTCGATATCAATCAGATCATTATTTTCTCCACCATGAGCATAAACTTTTACATCTCGGACAGTAACACCATCACAAGCCAAATAATGCTGTGTCCATTTTGCCGGATGCTGTAGAGTAATACCTTCAACAATAATATTATTACAACTAACAAACCTTAAAAGAAAAGGTCTTTGATCATTCTTTTTGCCTGGTATATATCGAGATTTATCAGTGTAAACTTTCTCAATTTCTTTTATGTCTTCATCAGTTATTGGAATACTTTGAAGGTACTTTCCCTGTCCATCAATTACACCTAAGCCCGTAATTCCAATATTTTTTAGATTCTCTCCCCTGATCAATGCTCTGTAAACATCCTTATCCATATTGTTAGCAACCGGTTGAGAATACATCGGATAATTTTCAATGTTTTTACTTCCCAATATTTTGCTGCCTGCTAGCAAATGAAGAACTACATTATCCTTCATTATTATAGTTCCAGTCAGATAATTCCCAGCAGGAAAATTAACTGTTCCCCCACCGTTATCGGCGCATTCATCAATTGCTTTTTGAATTGCTTCCGTATCTAACGTTTTCCCATCGGCAACAGCACCATAATAGAGCACATTGTAATTTGTCTTTGTAGCAGAGAACAACAAAGAACTTAACAGCAGATAGATGCTCAATAAAAAGTAATATTTTTTATCAGAATTCATTTTTGTTTTTTGAATAATTATTTGATCTCTTTATAAATATTGCGTTTGATACCGATAGATTCAGCTACATCAAGCATTTCAGATAAACGATTAGTAAGAACAAAATCAATTCCCATATTAAATAAGTCTTTTACTTCATCTTCTGTATCGCCAAAATAATAATTCACTTTAACATGATTTTGCTTCAACCTATTAATATCATTTTTTAAGTTGGGATCGTTTCGCTTTTTCAGAAGTTGAATGAATGGAAATTTACCTTTAATCGTTTCTTCAACATATTCTTCTCTGTTTCCTTGCCGTTCCATGTTGCAGATCATAATATTAGGATTTACTTTTCTAACACCGCGTGCAGCTTCGGAACCACAAGCAATAACTCCTTGATGAATCCGTTCCTCTGAGTTAA
>QILJ01000167.1 GCA_003233295.1 Ignavibacteria bacterium
CCTCTAGCAGCTTATAATAGTCCGAAGTGGCGAAGGGTATGTGGTATTTTTTTGCCAGACTGGTAGCATTGAGGCCACCGGCGGAAGCTATATATTTGATTTGATCTTGGTTTAACTTTAACGCTGGCAGCATGGTCATTTTGGTAAAATTTCCTGCTCCAATAATACCTATTGATGGCTTTGTAGGTTTAAAACTAGCGTTGGCAACGGCTACTAATGAACCATAGCCATCTTTTTTATCTTCAGAGGTTGGATACTCAATAAGTGAGGCTACTGAACCCGGCTGAGACATATCACCATAAATTTGTAAGTAATCCGCCAAAGCTACCCGTTGAGTAATTAGATGATCAACCTTGAGGTTTCCATTTGATATGGCATTTAAAACTGCTTCAAAATTTCGTTTTTCAGTCCACCTAACAAAAGGCAATGGATAATCCACTCCGTTTTGCTCATAATTGAAATCATACCTTCCTGGGCCATATGAACAGGACACCTGAAAGGTCAACTCTTTTTCATAAAATTCAGCGCGATTAAGCTCCAAACCCACTACCCCAACCAGTATGATCCTGCCCCGTTTGCGACTCATCTGTGCTGATTGGGAAACGATTTTATTGGCCTTAGCACTAGCAGTAATAAGCACCGCATCCGCTCCAATACCCCCGGTGAGGTTATTGACAAATTTAACTGGATCTTGTTGCGCGCTATTGACAACTTTGATCCCAATATTAGCCGCAATCGCAAGTTTTTGCTCGTTTAGGTCAATGCCTATAACCTGGCAGCCACTGGCCTTCAGCAATTGAATGGTAATCAACCCAATCAAACCCAGTCCAACCACTACCACTGTTTCCCCCAATTCCGATTTGGCCAAGCGAACCCCCTGAAAAAGTCGCAGATTCACTATCAACACCATCCGGAATGCGGGCTACCAGATTCTTAGGCACACATACAAATTCAGCATGAGGGCCGTTGGACGCCACCTGGTCACCCACCGAAAACTCAGTTACGCCCACTCCAACCTCCACCACCTCGCCCACATTGCAATAACCCAAAGGCAAAGGCTGGTCCAGTTTGTTAAAGACTGCTTCTAGGGTTGGCAGCAGCCCATCGCTTTTAATTTTTTCCAAAACTATCTTTACCTTTTCCGGCTGCTGTCGGGCCTTAGCAACCAGGGAAGCTTTGCCAAATTCAACCAGCATGCGCTCAGTACCCAGGGAGACCAGGCTGTGGGTGGTCCGGATCAATAAGCTTCCCGGAGAGGCAAGAGGTGCAGGGACTTCTTCCAAGGAGGTGACGCCTGATTTAAGGTTTTGGATGATTTGGAGCATTAGAATATTTTACTCTTTGCTTAGTTAAACAAGTCTTTTGTAGTAGGTTTTAAGTTTGTCGAACGCCACCTGGCTGGTATAATTGGCTAACAATAGTTGCCTGGCTTTAAAGGCTTTTTTCCTTGCAATCTGTCTTTCGTTACTTATCTCCACTAAGCAGCCAGCAATGCTAATTGGAGAGGTATCATCCAAAAAATAGGCGCTGTCTGGATCTAAAATATCCGGCAGGAATCCTTGATGGGTGGTAACGATTACCATTCCCATCATCATAGCTTCGTTTATGGTATTATTATGACCTTCTCCGCTATGAGTTGTTGGGTAGCAATAAATATCATTTCTTTGATAGTAATCATGTAGCTTATCATGCGGAATTATTCCCATTCTGTTGATTTTTAACGAACTCGGAACTTTAACAGAATCTAACCACGACTTGAACTCTGGATGTTCTTTACCTATAAAAGTCAGTTCTATTTGTAACTCCTTTGCTACCACTAGACATGCTTCAACCAACTGGAACACACCTTTCTCCTTGAATTGATAGCCAACGAATAATATCCTTATTTCAGGATATTCTAGCTTTGAATTCACAGTGTGAGGTATTTCCTCTAATGGAACAAAGTTAGGATGATAATAAACCTTTCCAGGGTAATTCACGGTCAGGAAATCAACATAGCTTTTCCCCTGACATAGTATTATTTTCGAGTGCTTAAGACAAAACAAGCACAAGTGTTTATTTAGGACACCAGTAGTGCTGAACCAAGTAAGGAAAACCCCTGCCTTTATTTCGTAAACCACTGGAATTCTGCATATCCTGGAAATAAATATTACCAAAAACTCACGGTAAATTGCCGTTCGATATTGGGCAAGGATATGAATAATTCTTGGTTTTATCTTCCATAAATTTATTAGAAAAGTCCAGAGATCTTTGAGCAGTCTTAAGCCTAAAAACTTTTTCTTTGACTGGCCTCTAATTGAATGATAACAAGGAATTATTTTAAAATCCTGATCCTTGAACCAATCTAAGTATAATAGCATTTTACGAGTGTATCCCCCGGTGCCACCTCCATAGGCACCATCCGAGTGAGCAACTATAGGACCGAATAGCAATACTCTGTACATTAATCAGGCAATTCTACATTGAAGTAATTCATCCAGCCAAAAAGCATCATTAAGGCCCACAGCCTTTGGCTTGATCGATAGGTACTAATCTTTGAGTTCTTATGACTATGCTGCAACGCCTCCTCTTGTATCTCCTTAACATAAGTCAAAGAAATCAGTTCACTTAGTGGGTTTTCTTTAGAGAATAATTTACTTGCAAGTATCTGATATTCAATATTTTGATATGTATGAAGAGGAATTGCAAATCCTTGTTTTGGATGATTAAAGACACTGGCTGGTAAATATTTTCTCATCATTTTCCTAATTATATATTTGCCCTTACCTCCATTTACCATCATATTACCCGGCAATCTTAAAGAGGCTTCGAATAAGTTTGAATCAAGAAACGGAGCCCTCACTTCGAGCGAGTTGGCCATGCTCATTCGGTCTACTTTTATCAGCATGTTAGAAGGCAGATTATATCTCAAACGATAATTCATCATTTGACGAATGTCACTTAAACCTAGGTTGTCATCAAAATATTCTTGATAAATTGGATAGCTGAATCCATTTGAGCCACTTTTGCCACAGAGTCTTAAAACTTCATTATCACTAAACATTTGATGCATCACAAGTGGTACATGCCGATGTTGATGATAAGACAAATCAACCGCCTTGTTTAATTGGCGTAATAGAGACGAGTTTTTAAGCAATCCACTTTCAGTCGATAGTGTGGAGGCACTATAAGAAATTAACTTTCTTATAGAAATCGGAAGTTTTCTTAATGAGTTGACCTGTTTCCACCATTGAAATATTTTGTATCCACCAAAAATTTCATCTCCACCATCACCTGATAGAGCAACCTTCACATGCTTCGCTATTTCTTGTGTTACCAGGAAGGTTGGGATACAGGAAGAATCGCTAAATGGCACTCCAAAGTGGTCCAGCAACTTCCAAAAAAGTGATTCACTGAAATCCTCGTTTGGAATCGAAATTTGATAATGGTCTGTGCATAGGTGTTGGGCAACCTCTTTTGCAATTTTGCTCTCATCATATTTGACGTTTTCGAATTGAACTGTAAAAGTCTTGATTCTGGAGCTAGAGTGTTTTTGCATCATTGCCACAACGCTGCTGGAATCAATTCCTCCTGACAGGAAGGCACCTATTGGTACATCACTGATCATTTGTCTGCTAACTGCTTGTTGGAAAAGAGGTTCCAAGGAATCTATTGCCTCAGCTTCATTTTTGAATGCGTTATCCTGATGGAATTGAGGGTTAAAATACTTACGTAGAGACAACCCGTACTCATTGATTGTCATTAAATGACCAGGTGGAAGGCTATAGATATCCTTGAACATAGTTAATGGTTCAGGAACTATTCCGGTTTTCAAATAGTATTTTAATGCCGTTATGTTAAGAACCCTTGGAATATCTGTGTTTTGTATCAGTGATGTCAACTCACTGGAATACGAAATATTTCCATCCCCTTCATGATAATATAGGGGTTTTTCACCAAATGGGTCTCTTCCCAAAACTACCCTATTTGTGGTTTTATCGAAAAGGCTGAAAGCGAACATGCCTTGTAAATACTCCGCCAAGTGCAGACCATACTCCTCATACAGATGCACTATGACCTCAGAATCGGAAGAAGTTCTAAATCGATGGCCTTTCAGGCCAAGTTCCTTCTTTAATTGCTGGAAATTGTAAATCTCACCATTGAAAAATAACGCTACCGATCGATCCTCATTGTAAATTGGTTGCTTGCCTCCTTGCACATCAATAATTGACAATCGTCTCATAGCCATTGAACAATTGTCAAAAGAGGCAAATCCCTCATCATCAGGGCCTCGATGAATAAGGTGTTTGTTCATGAGCTGAACAACCTTATCCCTTGTGTATGATTCCTTTGAATTTGTGCTTACAATTCCACAAATACCGCACATAGTTGGGTTATTTACCGATTCATTCTTATTGGAGAAATTCTCCTTCTATACCAGGGCCCATTGGTTGCTTCAGAATCTTCTTATTGGCTTCTAATTCCTCCGGAGTACCTTTAACAGCGGTAAGACTAACCCAGCCGGCCCGGCTGTTATTTACGCTTATTTCAGAAAGTCCTTTCCTAGTAAACCACTGAAAGAGATCCTTAGAACGATACTGATGAACTATTTTTGTTGCATAGGTATCGAAAGTATCAACCATGGAACATTGTACAGGTAAATGAGGATAACAAGTTGAAGGGAATAAATACCTTAAATATTTTAGAATTGGAACTTTATTTAAATAATGCAAAATTGGGATCCACAATTTGCAATACCATAAAAAGATTCTAGAAGGTATGCGAGTTGTAATACTTCTAAACAGTTCTGCTCTCCACATGTTTAACGCCCATAACAATTCCAAAGTGCTGACTTTTAAACTATTTCTGTTTGGTCTGCGGTAAAGGGATATGTCATATAGACTAAGGCCAATTCTTCCTGCTTCTTTGGTGGTATCAACCATAATATCAAATGCCTTTTCTGGAGTTGGGGTATGATGTAAAACCCCGATAGAATAAGATAGATCAAAATAGCCTGGCCGAATCGGCAACTTGAAAATATCACCCTGTACAAAAAACACGTTATCTCTTCCACCAAGATTATCTTGGGATGCATCAACAGCATCCGTGGCGTCGATGCCCACGATTAGCTTTGGATTCCGTTTACTAACAATATCCACGAATCTACCTGCCCCAGAACCGAACTCTATTACTGTTTTACCTTGCACCATTTCCTGTGTCCAACCAATTTCGGAATTCCACCTTATTCCAGACTCTTTATACACACCATTGTCTAATTGGCTGTTAGCGAATGTTTTCCATTGAGGGCCAAAACTATCGGCATAATAATTAGAAGTTGTAAATCTTGGTATGTAATTAATTATTGGAAATGTGCAATGACATGATTTACATGAAAGAATTCCTTCTTTAATTTCATTTGCTTCCTTGATTTTTTCTTCTTCGATATTTAGAAAACCAGAACAGTTCGGGCATTGAAGAAAATCTAAATACTGTATTTTCATATATTTGAATAACCCACTTTAATTATAATTCTTTTATAATCCTAAAAGGTGTTCCTCCAACTATAGTGTTGCTAGGAACATCCTTATTTACCAATGTATGAGCACCTACTATCACATTATCACCAATATGAACTCCTTTCAGAATTGTGCACTTATCACCTAGCCATACGTTATTGCCGATCCGTACGGACTTGCACTCATAGCCCTGAAAACTCAGTTTATTTTCCTGGTACTGGTATCTATGATCATGATCCAGAATCGTAACAAACTTAGCGATCGCAACATTATCCCCGATACTAATGCTCTTATGAGCAATGATACTTGAATATTGATTGATTGTTATATTCTTACCCAGGACTAGCTTACCAGATGTAAATATCTGAACGTTGTTGCTGAGGACAACCTTACTTCCAAAAACCAGTTGGCCCGATTTCCTTATTATGAAATCACAATGACTTCCAATAATACTAAGACCGTTGGTTTTGAATCTCTTACAGTAAAATAATCTCAGGAAAGCAAATCGTATGACTCCCTTCAAACGGTAATAAAAAGTATCATGATATACCCTGAGCACGAGAGATTACTTAATTAAATAGGGCTGAACAATCCGAGATAGTAGCAAGTTGATAAATTTCCTCTTCAAAACGATATATTTAGGCATTTGGAAGGTATTATTGATGATTTTAAATTCGTTCAAATCGGCTGGCAAAGTTGCTCCGTATGAACGTTCATACCTGGGATATAACTCCTCTAAAAGGTAGTGGTATAATTTAACGTCTTCCTGATTGTTGTGGACAATTTTTGTTTGAATGTCGGATGGTATTTCATCATACTTAATTGAACCAAATCTGTATTCTTTTTGATTAGCCTTTGAATATTGCAAACTGAATTGCTTTAACCCCAATATTTTTTCTAACATAATTAAAGACTGATCGTAACGTTCTAACAGTCCCACGAAACCATACTTTTGAGAAATTATTTTCTTAGCGTCTAAGAAGGTTCTTTTGCCAGATATTCTGTAGCATTGAAAATTATTGAAATATGCATCATTAGCAAACGATTCGGCTGTCCAATCAATCCTCATAACGTTTTTTTGCCAATTTAAATGACTCATGTATCTGCTAATAGGCTCTCGAAGAAAAGTAAGATAAAATACATCATTATTGAACACTTCTTCATAACCCAGAAACGCTCCCATCCGGTGTCCACCGATACCTGTAACTGTAAGCGGCCATACATTCAACAATTTTCTTAAATCTTGCTTGGTGAATTGCTCACCAAAATTTGGATTTGGTGTTAGATAACTGTTAAGTACCCTGTATAATATATTATGTAGAGTTATTCCTCCGGCTTTTTCAATATGTACAAAACATATAAACCTACTTTGCTGCAACCTGTAATGTTTTAACCTGAGAGCTCTGATGATCCTGGTAGGTTCTGGAACAGATCAGAACTGCAAACCAAAACAACCCACTTAACATACCACGTGACACAAATGATGAAAGTACGACGATAACAAATGTTACAAAAAGGAATACATGGGTATTATAATTTAAATGTAACTTAAGGCGTGAAAGACACAGCTTAAAAACCAAATAAAAATATATAATAAGTAAAGCTAAAGATATAACCCCACCCTCAACTAATAGTTCTATATATAGACTATGTAACCCCAGACCGGTAAGTCCTTTATTTATTCTTTTATTGACATAATAGGGCAGTAGATCAGACATATATTTCTTGAAATAATGAATATTGCTTCTGAATTGACCCATACCCAACCCTATAAAATTTGAATCTATAAAGGCTTCGAGGCCACCTTTCCATAAATATATTCTTATGTCATCCTCTTCCTGTTCCAATTTAAAGAAGAACCTACTTTCAAATACTTTATCTAAGATTTTATTAGTTGTTTGCGCTTGATGAGTTGTAAAAAGATTATAAGATAAGAACACCAGAAAGCCAAATAGTACAAATCTTAAAATATTTCTGGATTTAATTGATATAGTTACAAACAGAACAGCACCGATAAGTAAGAATATCACTCCACTTCTTGATCCAGAAGCAAATACTGCCAATATCATTATGGCTATAATTCCTACGTAGATCAAATTAACTAGTCTAAACGCTTTGAACCTACTTTTCCAGATCGATTTCATGATGTATAAAATACTGATGACAATCGCGATAGCTGCGGAATTCGGATTATCCATAAAACCCGACTCTCGGAGAGTTGATCCGGTAAAATAGTAGTTAATTACCATCAATACAGCATTCACTATTATACCTAATGTAAAAAAGAAAAGAATGTTATTTAATTGTTTATAGGTTAAATCCAATTTTTTTATGCTTAAAAAAATCAGCAGATTAAAAATAATCTGTAAGAAATCGTTTAAGAACCCGGCAAGGTTGATACTTTCACCAATTGTATAAAAAATAATGGTCAGAATCCCGCCATATATTACGATTGCCGATAAATATTTATCAATCTTGTTTTTATGATATAGAAAGGAGCCATAAGTAAATGATGCCAGAACGATTATCAATATTCCAACAATCCTGTAAGGTTTGAATATAGTATCAATACTAAATAGATCTAGAAGGATATGTTCAAATGATACCAAAAATGCATACAAGTAGACTAATCTTCTCAATGTTTTGCTTGTTAATAAACCCTTCTAATTTCTGTTTTAAGATTTGCTGCTATTTTTTGCCCGTCAAAAGCTTTAGCTGCTTGAAGAGCATTCCTGACAATTTGTTCCTGCCTAGAACGATTATTTACTAAATCATTTACTGTTGTTTGAATTTTATTGTGATCTGCATCTTTAACTAATTCCGCACATTCTTTAAATTTTATGAATTGAGTTAAGAATGAATTATCTGGTGAATGCACAAACAAAGGAATTCCGGCTAGTAATAATGGAATCGTCCTTGTCGGGAAAATTGTTTGATACTCAACTTCCGAATAGCTACCCGTAAATCCGTGGGTCAAAATGCTGATGTCATATTTTCTTATTTCATCAATCAATTTACTCTCATCAATGAATCCCATATTTTTAATCACCGTAACGTCAAGCCCTCTGGACTTTAATAGGATATTAGGTACATGCGTATAAAAATAAAACTCATATCTGTTCTCAATTTTTAGTGCATCAATCACCCGACGCGTAGCTTCAATGTTTGAGTCGTTGAAATTACCAATGAATACTAATTTTACCGGTTCACTTATTTTCTTTATAGCCGTGTCTTTTATTTGGTAGCTATATGTGTGTGGAAGTGTCACGAAGTTATATTTCGAGGAATAGTGATTTTTGTAAAATGATTTCATCCCCTCACTCATAACAAAAATGTGCCTCGAACGATCAAATATTTTAGGCTGCCATTTTTTGGCGAAATATCCTCTGTATCCACCTGGACGGTTTTCTAAATATGTGTTATGAAAGTAGGTGCTATAATCTGACCCCAAAATGTTCGCTGCTAAATATGCCGCATAGCAGAAAAAAATGTCAGGAAAGTTAGCCAGAATATGGTCGCACCTTTCCTTCTGGTATACTCTTATTATTCTCCAGACAAGGAAAGGAAACAGCATGTATCTTAATGGAACTAGAAATCTATCTCCCTTTCCCCGAAAGTTTATCTCACCAAATTGGTAATAGAAATTTACACCTACTTTAGAATATTGTCTTAAACACTTCTTGGAAAATAATCTTCGACTCCCTATTACCACCATCTCATCACTTGTGAAATATTTTATTAGGTTCTCACATATGCTTACTGAGCCACCCTTATTAGGTTTAACAGCTTTGGTTACATACAATATTCTCATCAACAAATTTGATCTAACCTTATTCTCCATGAGTTTGCAATCTCCTGTATAGTATCCTTTAAGGATTTAGTAATATTCCAGTTTGGATAGTGCGACTGCATCTTAGTCAAATCGGAGATGTAACAGATATGATCGCCTTCTCGATTAGTGGGATCGTATTGGTATTTCATTCTTTTCCCTGTTATCGATCCCACTATTTCAAAAGCTTCCAGAATGGAGCAAGAATTTTTCCTTCCACCACCAATGTTATATACTTCACCTTGTTTTGGATTTTTAAAGAATTCATCTATGAAACAGGTGACATCATATGAATGTATATTATCTCTTACTTGTTTGCCTTTGTAACCGAAAATAGTGTAGTTTCCCTCAGACAGATTGACTTTTACCAAGTAACTTAAGAAACCATGAAGTTCAACTCCAGAATGATTAGGTCCCGTCAGACATCCGCCTCTTAAACAACAGGTATTCATGCCAAAGTACCTACCGTACTCTTGTACCATGATATCCGCGGCCACCTTGGAAGCACCAAATATTGAATGCTTAGACTGATCAATTGTAAAATTTTCATCGATTCCTTCGTAGAATTCCGGATCGGCATAATCAAAGCGCGTTTCAGTTTCAATAAGGTTTATATGATTTGGAGCATCTCCATAAACTTTGTTAGTACTCAGATGAACAAAGGGAGCCTCTTTACAGAATTGTCTGGCACCTTCTAACAAATTCAAAGTTCCCACTGCATTTACATCAAAATCATCAAAAGGTCGACTTGCGGCCAGGTCATGACTGGGTTGTGCTGCAGTATGGGCGATGTAGGTTGGGCGAATTTTTTGAAACAGTTGTAATACATCTTTCCTATCCCTTATATCAAGTTCAATGTGCTTGAAATTTTTACATGTATCAACTAATTGCTGCTGATTCCAACGGGTATCTCCTTGGACTCCAAAGAAATCAGCCCTCATGTTATTGTCAATCCCGTAAATTTTAAAGCCCAGTTCATCGAAATAACGGACTATTTCTGAGCCAATAAGTCCGCTTGAGCCGGTTACTAAAAGTTTTTTCATGTTTGTTGTGTGAATGACCTTAATCATTTCATATAAATACCCTAATAGGATATGATAAGCCTCATAGGTTATTTAATGTTTTTACAACTTTAGCAGGATTTCCGGCTATTACGCAGTAAGGAGGATATGTTTTTGTGAGAACCGAATTTGCTGCTATAATTGAACCTTGACCAACTTTTACGCCTTTAAGAAGTGTCGCATTTCTGCCAATCCAAACGTTGTTACCAATAATTATAGGAGAGCTTTGAACTTTTGGATTTGTCCATTTCCACGCAGCCGTATTTGGTGCATGGCTGGTCATCTCAAGTCGGTCTAATGGTGAAGTTGGGTGATTATTATTATCGCATATATATACATTTTCAGCGCCGAAAACATTGTCACCAATGGTAATTGATTCCAGAGCTCCGATGTAGGTGTCGCGTCGAAAGCTGCAATCATTACCAATTACAACTTTACCCTTTTCTAAGACTGTTATTTTCCCATCTAACCAAACATTATTTCCAATTTTTATCCCGAATTCATTACCCTTTACATCCAATATAAATTTGTGTGTTACATTAACATTTGTCCCTATTTCACATTTAGTACGAAGATGTTGGAATTTTAATAATTGGTAGAATCTAGTATATAGTTTATATAACACCGTATTATGTGTTTAATGCTAATTTTCGTCGGAGAATAAAAAAGACAGATATGGATTTTAGTAAGATTTTTTTTACGTAGCTCGGAACTAATCTCAAAAGAGTAAATTGGATGTCATTATCCATACTGGTGTTTACAGAACTTGGACTAATTAATTCAACTTTCATCCATGCCTCTTTTTTGTTTCCCATATGTTTAACCTTACTTCTGGGCGATGACAAACTCAATAGACCAAGATTGTCCACCTGTTCTTCAATTTTGATAAGGCCTCCCCTCAAACCCATCAGTTCAGGCTTATACTTTAGAGTTTTAAAGACAGATCTACGGTAAGTTGCTACAAAATGACCGGAGCCAATAAGAGCTTTGACACCGTTTTTTGACAAATAGAATTGTCCTGCATAATCTGATTTATGAAAGAAATTTTCAATACCAATACTTTTTGCAAAAAAATCCAACTCACGACTATTCACTATGTTGGAATATTTAATTCTAATATTAAATAGCCCCCACAACCACGTAGAAGCAGTTGCTCTAAATTTCAAATTTGGTGCTGGAAAAGGACATACAACACCCGCCTTGGGAAACGCTTCAAAAATAGTTTGTATTTGATATAACCAATCTTTTTCAAAAAATACATCCGCATCAGAAATTGTTAAAAAAGGCTCATAGCTTCCTTTTGCTGCCGAAATAATCGAATCAGCCTTTCCTCTGTTCGACTTATTGATTATATACTGATCAATTTGACCTTGATTGTATAATTGTCTTACAAATGAGTCTACCTTCTCGATGCATGAGTTATTAATTATAGTGATATTTACAAGATCTCTTGAGGTGGTATTAAGTAGTGTTCCAAGTGATATCTTAAAGATGTTAAAAGCATCCTTATAGTAATCGCTTTCTGAAGGAATATATACAGGCATAATAACCCTATGTAGTTTATAACTTTTTAAAGCTGGACTAAGTTTAATAGGATTATTTGAGCTTCTCATTAGTGGATGACGAATAGGCAAAACAATCAGTAACATACTCCACAAGGACAGTCAGTTGCACTACTTTAATCTTGGTTAAATATTAAAACAGTTTTTAGATTTGTAAAATAGAGTGGTACAGGTAGATTTAGAAGAACCAAGAGCCATTCCCCAAAAACCAATATGTCGATATTGATTTTCATCCATAATTTCAAACGCATCTCTATATTTTACCCTGTCAGAATTATCAAGAATGATTATGCCAGATTCATTCACATTTTTGAGAGATTCTTTTAAGCACTTCAATCTTAGTCTTCCGTCAATAACTATTATATCATACTTTTTTTTGGTCATTGTTGGAGCGGTTACATAGGATTCTCCCAACGTTTGAAAGCAGACATTTACATTAGTGTGATTTTTTAAGGATAGGCTGATTGAATCAAACCATTCTTGGCTGTTTTCAATTGAATCAACCGAAAAAGTACGTTTAGAAAAAAATAAAGTCGAGTTACCACAACCATATTCAAAAACTTTCAAAGTTGGCTTCAATCGTTCATTTAGAAAGTCTATAAAAGACATTGTGTACCATGGTAAGGGCTCGCTGAAATTATTTACTGGGGATTTATTAGAATAAGATTGAATCCATCCTCTATCGTATAAATATCCTTGGTTCGCCATATTTAGCATATAAACCGTACGGTTAAAATTTCTTAAAGACCTAAGGATAATTGCAACCTTTTTAAAGAATAGAATCATGAATTATTGACCATTTCATTATTTTTATTTTACTTAAACGCTAACGACTTTTCCTCTCTACTAAGTATTAATGAAATGAGGTTCAGAAGATTATTCTTATTAAGGACATAGTGAAGTCCGAAATATATCAAAATAAAAAGCACACTTTTTAATAACAAATCCAACCACACATGGCTACTAAAAGTAACAAAATCGATTGAAACGAGAACTGTTATAGCAAGTGCACCAACCAAAAGGTTCTCCTTAAAGTTCCAAACATGTGATTTGAATTTTAAACGGATAAGAGAACTGCTTATCTTGAAATTGTATAATGCCATAATTATAGAAGCCGCTAAATAACCTAATCCATAGAAAATTATATCTTCAAAGAAAGTGCAAACGAACATTATGGAAATGAAAATTGCTGAGTTAATGAGTTTGGTTTTCGCAGCTAAGCTTGGGTATCCAATTGCAATAGGTATCCCGGTAATACCAACAAAAAAGGATCTTACAAGGCACTCTGTACAAAACAGTTTAAACAGAAGATTTGCACCCATCCATTTTGGTCCGAATACAACTAGAATAATTGCATCAGATTTAATCAATCCAAGAACTAATAAAGGAAGTGTTACAAGGTTAATATATTGTGTTACTTTCGACACAACTGACCTGAGCTTATTATTATCATTTTTCAATCTTGAAAAAGTTGCCAAGAATACTTGATTTAAAGGAGAAATTGAAGCGGTATACATGCCTGATACCTGATTCTGGCCAAAGGAGTAAAGCCCGACAGTTGCCATAGTAAAATTGCTTGTTATTAAAATCTTATCTAGTTGATTGGCAAAATAAGTCCCAATACTAGTTAACATTATCTTGCTTCCAAAAAACACCACTTCCTTCAATGATTTATTAGATACTTTTCTCAAATTCGGAATGAACTTTATGCTATAGTATGTGAACACGATTTTTACTATATGCCCTACTAAGTCACCAAGCGGGAAACACAAAGCGCCTAGTCCAGTAAAAGCAAATAGAATTTTCCCAACTGAACTGAAGGATGTAAAAAGTAGTTCTGCTTTTGCAGGGATTGAAAAATCCAGTGTTCTTTTTTTGGTTGCTAGAACTGTTCTTGTTAAAGAGCTCAAGAAAATGGCAATACTGTATAGTCTAAGCATTTTCGAAAGTAATTCAATCTTGTAAAAAGAAGCAGCAAAATTCGCAGATACATAAAGTAGGATGGCAATTACCATTGAAATTCCAATGTCGAGGAAGAAAGTTGAATGAATCGTTTCATCTTTACTATCTTCTAATTGGATAATGAATGTCTGAAACCCGAAGTCTCCTAAGATTGTTATTAATCCTGTGAAGATTAGAGATAATGTGAGATACCCATAATCCTCTGGCATTAGTAATCTTGCTAAAACTATTGATGATAATAGCCCAATGATTTTTCCAATTATTGAGATGGACCATTGTATTTTAGCTGCCCTTTTGGATTTAACACCAATTGACCTGTCATTATTGCTTTCTACCACGTTACAACTTCATTTTGTAACTAATTATTTGGATAGAATCGCGGTAACTGCATCGGTAGAAAGGCTCCCATTGTCCATACTTTGTTTTGATAATGTAAATTTCCTTCTATCATATGACAAAAGAGGGTTTTGCACTAATTCCACAATCATATTCTCAAGTAACTGAAAGGATTTAACTACTTCCACTCCTCCCAATTCCACAATCTTGTTTAAGTGGGTATAGCTCAAAAGTCTTCTTGCTGACTTCCAATAAGGGAGCTTGTGTTCGGCATCAAAAGATGTCAGTATCACTGGTTTATTATGCATTAAAGCATCAATACAAATGGTTGAACCCGAGTTCAACACTATTGATGAACCTGTAATCAACTGTGCCAGTCGTTCCATATCTGTTTTATTCATGCTCCAATTCAGTTTGCTTTTGGCCATTTCAGGGTAGTCTATGGCTACGCTTGGTAATTGATTTAACCTTTTAAGTCTAGGTAACCAGCTTTGATCTGCCATGTGGCCTTGGACGTTTTGTGGATGCGGTCGCACTATTAATTGAAGAGGGTGCTTAAATTCCTGCTTGCTAACTTTTTTCGCTAACCACTCCACAATTTCAATTTCCTTAGGTGCAAATCGGGGTGAACTCATGGCGAAAAACAAATAAGAAATCTCTGGATCCAAGCCCATAGAAATCAAATAGTCTTTGTAGTTGGGATGTTTTTTAGCCTCTACATGTACATCGAAATGCGGGACACCGCACTCTAATATCCTATCCTCCGATATCCCGTAGTATTCCTGAAGTTCCTGCTTCATAATTGGTCCCCAAGCGATATATTTACTAGCCAATTCGGGAAAATGTCCTTTACAAGTAATATTATCCCAACTAAGTAAATGAATCCAGGTTTCTGTTGTCTCACTCTGATTTCCATAGTGTAGTAAGGTTGCTTCATTGAAGTTTACTGGATAAGTGGACACCAGTTTTTCAGGATTTATATATTCTATAAGTTGCTTGGCTTTTTCAGATTGTAGATATTTCTTTTCATTTCTTTGAAACCGTTCCTTTATTGAAGGATATTCCTTTCTTAGCCAGTAAACAAAACCATAATACCTGGGCCAAATGTGCGTGAATGGATTCATCGAACGATTGTATCTGGTGGCATATATGTGCTTTTCCCATAATGCGGGGTTGCTTCTCAGGTCTTCTAGGTAATACTTTCTTTTAAAAATATAATGTTGATTGCTGAGTTTCCCACTTTCATTGAACTCATATAAACTTACACCATGCTGCTGGCAATAGTCTTTCAAATTAGGGTCGTTTTTGTCTGGAGAAATCAGCGCCACTTTATTGCCGCGTTTTACTAGCTTTCCTAATAGATTGGTCTGTGTTACCATTCTGGCAGCAAATCCATGAGAAACAATATAGGCAATATCATAGTTCATATAGACTGAAGGAGCTTCCTGCACAAAAACTCTTCACAAGCATGCATGGCTTCCCAGGTAGCCCCTCCTATATGAGGTGTGATGATAACATTTTCTCCAGCCTGAGCAGCCTTCCAGAGTGGGCTTTGTTCAATACCGTTCAATTCATCATGCAGCACATCCACCCCTATACCTGCAATATTTCCCTGTTTAAGACTTTCAACCAAGGCGTTTTCATCTATAATGCCTCCCCTTGAAGTATTAATTATGTACGACCCATCTTTGAGGTGTTCTATGTTTTGCTCATTGAGTAAGTTTGTCGTCTGTGGTCCCAAGTGAATGTGGATAGTAATAATATCGCTACAAGCTAATAAATCTTCTAGCTGGTTAAATCGCTTATATGACGAATTGCTGACTCTAGGGTCATAGTAACCCACCTGCATATTAAAAGCATGGGCGTATTCTGCGACTTTCACTCCAACCCGTCCCAAACCAATTATTCCTATATTTTTGCCGGTTAATTGATGTCCACGAAATTTGTCCCGGTTCCAATTCCCTCGTCTTACATCTTCAAATGATCTAGGAATGTTCCGCACTAGTGAAGATAACAACGCCCATGTGTGCTCAGCTGTGGAGGGAATAGTCTTTAAAAATTGATCTTCTCCTCTTAACGAATATAGTTTGATATTTCGTTCATTAAGGCAACTCAAATCAACATGATCCAGACCTGTGGTTGCCGTAACAAGGTATTTCAAGTGCGGAAAAAATTCCAACTCTTGAAGGCCTATCTTTTTTGTAAGTCGAATAATCAATACCTCGACATTTCTTGTATCTTTCGGATCAAGATCTACCCAGGTACTTTCCAAATAGTCCCAGCCCTGATCGTAGAATAATATTTTGGCTTTAGGACTATACCCGAACGGTTCTAAATTAAGAATCACCATCTTTAATTTCATTGATCCATGTTGGTATTAACACCCTAGCCAGTAGAACGTCTTTTGGATTATCAATATTTAACAACCATTGAGCATCCATTATATACGGCATTATTGGTTTGTTCATAACCGAGAAGTTATTCCTGAATGCATTAACGCGAGTTAAATAGATGGAACCATTTCTAAAAAAAGTGAGTGGGACTTCTTGTCTCCTTTTATCCTCCAGGGAAGGCATTAACGGCTCTAAATAATTGTTAATGTAACTATACATTCTAGCTGGGTGGTGCTCATTCTCCTCCACTACCGATATCACCGAATTAACTTCGTCATTATCCTCTAGCATCGCTATTGCACGGTCAATATCTTGTCCTTGTCTCAACGGTGAGGTGGGTTGCAGTAACATAATAGCATCAAACTCGTCTGAAAGACCTGATAAAATCTTAGAGATAGTAGCAGTCACCGGACTTTCATCTGTGGCAAGAAAATCGGATCGTCTATGAATGTTTATTCCGCTCTTTTTCCCAAACCTTAGTATTTCCTCATCATCGGAACTTAAATAAATTGATGTCAGCTTATTACTCTGCAATGCTGCATCAATAGTATACTGAATTAATGGTTTTCCAGCAATGTTTAACAAATTCTTGCCTGGTACCCCTTTAGATTTTCCCCTTGCTGGTATAATTCCCAATACTCTCATCAATAAGTAATTGTCTTATGAAACCTAAGCTCCGCAGAAGCTAATATATCCGCAATTAAATTTCCCGCATTTGCACCACCGTAAACCTTACTTTGGGCAGGCCGTGAATTTATTCTCCACTCCTTGATCCCGCTAACTATTTCATTACTATCATACCCCACATCCAATACATTCTTTCCCCGGTCACGGCGGTTCTGCCTGGATCCAATGTTCACTACTGGAATACCCAGATAACTGCACTCCCTAATACCAACACTGGAATTACCAATCAAACATTCAGAATTATACAACAATCTCAAAAAGTCTTGAGGTTCCATATTCTTAAAGAAGTGGATGTTGGTTGGTTTATTTATCTCTCGGTAAGAGCGAATTCCGGCGGAGGTTCCATCTGATCCGGCATCTACATTGGGCCAGAACCAAAAAGTAGGCAATTTTAATTGGTCAATGGCCTTCAAAGTTTCGGCTATATGAGCTCTTGATTCCTGGTACTCAGTAGTAACCGGATGTTGCATTACCACCAAATAGCCCGGTTTATAGTTAGGCTTACTTCCCACTCCGCCATATTTTTCAAAGGGATCGAAATTTAGATCTGGACTATCAAATATAGAAGCTGCCAAATCAATAGATGGACAGCCGGTATCAAATACGCAGTTTGGATCCTCACCCATTTTAATTACCCGCTCCATAGCTCCCTTTGAAGCAACAAAATGCAAATCGGCTAACTTGGTATTTGCATGCCTTACCTTTTCATCAATATTGCCAGTTACTTCACCTCCCTGAATGTGGGCCAGCGTAATGTTTTGATAGGATGCGGCAATAGAGGTGGCCAGGGTTTCGAACCGGTCTGCTATGGTTACTACTACATCCGGCTTTAGATTGTAAAATACCGTGGAAAGCTCCATTACCCCCAATCCTGTAGTTTTGGCCATAGAAGTAGGGTTTTCACCTTCTAAAACCATATATACCTTTTCATCAACGTTGAATCCGTCCTTTACTATGTATTCAATAGCACTTCCATATCTTCCCAGCAGCGCAGATCCAGCCACCACCAATTGTAGTTCTAATTCCGGGTGTTGCTGAATGGCCGTCATGACGGATTTAACCCGGCTGTAGGAAGGACGGGCAGTAACAACCACACAAATTCTGCGAAAGTTATTCATCAAGAAGGTCATCTTGGTTCAAAAAATCCCATTTCTGTTTATTTACGGTCAATTTTTTTCCTAAAACTGATTCAAAGGCTACCGCATCAATTCCCTTTCCCGCAGGTTTTTTAGCTTCTAGGTCCTCCTTTATTAAAACATGTCCCTTTTGTAGGTCTTTGTTCACTGATAAGGATTTCTCAAAGATGTTCTTTAAACCATGGAATTGACTATTGTCTGTTTTATCTACCGGCTCTCGCAATGCATGAGCAATTTGTTTAGCTCCTTGCACCAATTGCTTGGCTTGATCCATAGTAAGCGATGCACCAGAGTCCGGCCCAAACATCTGCTTATCAAACACCACATGAAATTCAAGGATTTCAGCACCCACTGCAACTGCTGCCAAGCCGGCAAAAATCTCTCCTGAATGGTCAGAAAATCCAACTGGTATTTGGTATCGTGATTTTAACCCTGCGATAACATTCAACCCCCACTGCCCAGGCTTTGTTGGATAAGCGGTCGTGCATTGTAAAATGGACAAGTGATTTCCAAATGGTTGAAGGAAAGCAATAGTTTTATCCAATTCAACATAAGTACTCATCCCTGAGGATATGATCAGGTCCTTACCGGTAGCAGCTACTTTTTCCAACAACAGTAAATTATTAATTTCACCAGACCCAATTTTAAAGCGATTTACTCCTACTGATTCCAACAGGTCAACTGCGGCATTAGAAAATGGGGATGACATAAACTCCAGGCCGGTATCGTCACAGTGGCTTTTAATTTCTTCCCATTCTTTCAGGGAGAATTCCATGCGCTTCCAGTAATCATATCTGGTTTTATCCTGATAGGAAAATTTAACCCTGAATGGCTCGAACCGACTGCTTTCAGCTTCTGCTATATGCGTTTGGAACTTAATAGCATCAACCCCGGTAGTAGCTACGGCATCAATGTAGCTATGCAAGATCCCAAGGCTGCCGTCATGGGCCTGGGCAATTTCTGCTATGGTAAATATTGAAGACACTAAGAAACCATCAAATGCTGCTGGGGCACATCAGCTACCAACCGATAACCAATCTGTTCCAGGCATAACCGGACTTTGTTCTTTTCAATGTGAGAAACTACCGCTCGTTCACCTTTGAATGGAC
>QILJ01000369.1 GCA_003233295.1 Ignavibacteria bacterium
GCAGAATTCACAGAGGGAAATTCTATGCACTTCCTCAATCGCCGCAGACATATAAGCAGCTTTTAATGGTTTCCGGATTTGATAAGTATTTCCAAATTGTTAAATGCTTTAGAGACGAGGACTTACGTGCAGACCGTCAGCCTGAATTTACTCAAATAGATGTTGAAATGTCCTTTGTTGACCAAGAGGATATTTTTGAGATGGTAGAAGGTCTCATGAAAAAAATGTTCAAAGATATTAAAGGAATTGATATTCAGCTTCCACTACCCCGATTGAGTTTTGATGAAGCTATGGAAAAATATGGAAGTGATAAACCTGATCTACGATTTGGTCTTGAAATGGTGACGTTAAATCATGTTTTTAAAAATTCAGAATTCAGAGTTTTCAAAGACACTTTGGAGAAAAACGGTATAATTACCGGACTTTTAGCTAAAGGTTGCGGTGATTATACTCGCAATCAGTTGGATGTGCTTACAAACTACGTTAAACAGCTTGGCGCGGGCGGATTGATATGGATGAGAGTAAAAGAAGAAGGTTTGGAAGCGCCCGTAGCAAAATTTATGAGTGATGCTGAAAAACAAGGTATAATCGATAATCTAAATGCTGAACCGGGCGATCTCGTTTTTATGATTTCCGGACCAAAACTCAAGTCACTTTCATATATGGGATCATTAAGGCTGGAAATGGCAAGAAGATTGGAACTAATTAAAGAAAACGAGAAATCTTCATTGTTTTGGGTTACAGAATTTCCGCTGTTAGAATGGGATGAGGAAACAAAGAGATATTATGCAATGCATCATCCGTTTACTTCTCCGAATCTTGATGAAGTTGATTTATTGGATTCAGATCCGGGAAAAGTTTCAGCTAGAGCATACGCGGAAATGAAATTGCGGGTGGTAGTATCAGAATTCACGATTCCGAACTTCAATCCAAAATGTTTGATGCTTTAGGTATATCGAAAGAAGAGGCTAATGTTAAATTTGGGTTTCTTATGAATGCATTTAAGTACGGCGCTCCGCCTCATGGCGGAATAGCGTTCGGATTTGACAGACTTGCAATGCTTTTCGCCGGGGATCATTCAATTAGAGATGTAATTGCGTTCCCAAAAACCTCAAGCGGTATGTCATTAATGGATGAATCACCATCTTCTGTTGATGAAACTCAGTTAAAAGAGTTACATATTAAAGTTAGATAGTAATCTATTTGTAAAGCCTGCCTTGCCGGTAGGCAGGCGATTCACGCTACAATTTTGTATCTAAATCATATGGTAATAACGTAAAATAACCAAATACTTGCTATTCAGATTGTTTAATTTTACTATTTCTTCGGTCTCTATTATTACAAGTAAATTCTACTCATTCGGTAAACATTGCACGTACAAATTACCGCATCAAAAATTAGGATTGTAAAACCTACATGTCATTTCCGGTATTTACCGAAATTTTTTAACTTCTATTCTATAACGCAAAAACTAGATACTTATTCTTTTAATTTAAGAAACCCTTTGTTTAAACAATTTTTGAAGGTTTAGTCAATTCTAATTCAAACTGGCACACAAATTGTCATTTAGAAGGAGCGGAATTTATTGATCTCAGATGGAATAGAAAAAATTATGACAGAGGAAAATTTTGGGACAGCAGCAACTTTTATTGATCGTACTAGGCTTAATTGTAGTAGGTATAGCTGTCGTGGTTGGAATCAATTTATTTACTGCAAACGCTATTGAAGCAAAAAGAAACAATGTAACAAATGATCTTTTACATCTTGCAAGTGAAGCACAAAGATACTATAAAACACCTAGTGCAATGGGTGGTGGTTCACGAAAATTTACTGGTTGGGTAATTCCGGCAGGTCTTAGAACGAACGCTGACGGAAGTTTTACGGCAACTGTGAATAGTGATAATGTGATTTTAATTGGCACCGGAAATGAAGTTGTACAGGGAAATGATTCAGTACAGGTAAAGATGACAGTAACAGCAAATGATTATGTAACTCAAATTATTAAATAAATAGTTTCTTTTTTTTGAAATTCACAACTAAATAATATCTTATAACAAATTAAGGAGTAACAAAATGGGACAACAACAACTTTTACTAATCGTACTTGGAGTAATTATAGTCGGTATAGCAGTCGTTGTAGGTATTAATGTATTTACTGCAAGCGCAATAGAAGCAAACAGAAATGCAGTTATGTCTGATCTAACAAACTTAGCATCTATGGCACAGCAGCATTATAGGAAACCGGTAGCAATGGCTGGCGGCGGAAATACTTTTGATGGATCTGGTAGTACTCCAAAAGGAACTAAATGGTCAATACCTACACAATTAGTTACAACAGCTAATGGTACTTATTCTGCCACGGTAAAAGCACAATCTGTTGTACTTGTTGGTGAGGGCACTGAAAAGAACGGTAAATCAGTAGTAAAAGTTACGATGACAGTAACTCCAACAAGTTTCTCTTCCAAAGTCGATAACTAAAAAGACATTACTTTTCATAAAAGGCGGATAAACTGAAAATGCTTATCAGCCTTTTTGTCTTATCAATATTTAATGAACATTAAATATGAAGGTAAACTTACATTTATAGCTGAATAACAACAATAAAATCTTTCCAATGAGTCTCATAGACAATTCAATGACATAATTTTTGTCTTAATTTTCAAAGCGCTACCTTTATAGCCGTTGTATCATTTCGTAATTGTATCGTGTAGCACAGGCTAGTAACCCACGTTACATTCGTTTTTTCTCATTAGTCTTTGTGTCTTTTTTGCACAACTCTGTGATCCAGCCTTTGTTATACTATAGGGTATGCTGAGTTTTAAAATTCTTAACGTTACTATCTTTAATGTATTTTGTTTTCTCAATTTTCCTCTATAAACTTAGGTATAAAAAGGACAAACCGAACCCTAAAAGTAATTATTACCTACAAATGAAAATTATTCTTAATTGTTGATAAGCATCAATAAGGTTTTTGAGTGTTTTAATAAAAAATATTTTCTTTATAAATCATATCATATTTAAGCCTAAATTCAAAGAAAATATATAATTAATTTCTAGTATTTATTAACCTCATGTTTGAAATAACAATCCCAAAATAATCTTTCACTTATGTTTTATTATGGCCTAATTTTTGTTATTATGAATCAAATAGTTTGAAATTTTGATTAAAAAAGTATTTTTTTGATAGGAACTTACCAAATATGATTGAACTAAGATTTAATGCTATTAGACCCAATGGGCAAATTGTTATTGGCGGAATGTCTGCTCCCACTTATAGAGATGGGAAAAAACAAATTTTACAAATACTTAAGAAACATAAGCTGAAGCTAAAATCAATCGAAAAGAAAGCCACTTTTGTTTATAAAATTAAAAGAGGAAACGAACCCGTACAGAAAGGTGAACAGAGAGCTTTTACTAAAGAAGAAGTTAAAACCGCTCTTACAAAAATGGGGTATCAAGTAGTTTCGGTAAATAAATATTTGTTTGAATGGAGTCCTAAACCCCCTGATCAGGAAATATTATCATATGTAAAAATAAGTGCTGAGCTGCTTGAGCAAAAGCTTCCATACAGTGAAATTATGACATTGCTGATCAATGATCTTGAAAATAAAACTTTAAGAGAAACGTTAAAACAAATTAATAATGACCTTAAAAGGGGAGCTGATAGTCAAACAACATTTGTAAGGTATGAACACATTTTTGGTAAATTTACGGCCTATATGCTTGGCTTAGCAGCCAAAAGCGGTAATATGACAGAAATTTATAAAGCTACAGCAAAATTTCTCGAAAGAAGAATGCAGTTCCGTAAAGATCTGAGAAGCGCTCTCATTACGCCTATGATAACTCTTTTTGTCCTGTTTATAGCGGTTCTATTTTATGTCGGATATATTTTCCCGGAAACCGCAAAGTTATTCTTAAAATTTGATATTCCCTTGCCACCAATGACTGCCGCCACACTGGCATTCAGTAACTTTTTAATGGGTAATTGGCTGTTGGTTACGATAGTAGCGGCAGCGCCTTTAGTTGTGTTATGGCAAATGAAAAAGATTAAAAAGGGGAGGCTTTTTCTCGATAAGTGGATCATGAAAATACCAATTATTGGTTCACTGATCCATAAAACATATATCGAAGTGTTCTGTCGTGTATTTTATACTTTATACAGCGGTTCTGCGGAAAGTATTGAACCGATTAAAATAGCAGCTGAAGCAACAGATAATTCGTACTTTGAACATCAAATAAAAACCATTGCAATTCCTATGATGATAAAAAAAGGTGCCGGAATATCTGAATCTTTTGCTGCTGCCGGTGTATTCACAGAGACAGCGCTTTCTCGTTTTCACTCTGGTGAGGAAACCGGAACAATAAAGAATACGACTCTGCAATTAGCAAACTATTATGAAAGTGAAACTGTATTCAGATTAAAAAATGTAATTGAATTAATTCAAGTTGTGATAGCAATGGTAATAATGATTGTAATGATCGGATTGACATTGGTTTCAGCAGAAACAGCGACAATAAATCCATCAAACCCATCAATAACGAATTAATAAAAGGAAATAAAAATGCTTGATTCTCAACTGGAAATTACTGACAAAATAGGTTATCTCTTACTTAAAAAGGGGATAATAGATGATGATATACTTGAAAAAGCATTGGTATTAAAACAAGAGGACCAAACTAAGGAAAGACGAAATCTTGCACAAATTTTAGTTCAAGAACTTAATTTCGATCACGACACAATTTTCAAAGAAGTTGCGGTACTATATGCTTTTAAAGAATTGAACATTCGGGTAAGTGAGTTGCCGGAAGAAAGAATTGAGGAGATAAAAAAACTTCTAAACTTAAGGGGCGATGATGTTCGCAATCAATTATTGCTTCATAAAATTTTGCCATACAGCTATGATAAATTACGGGATAAAATTGTTTTAGGTGCTGTTGATCCCACAGATAAAGCCATTGCGAAAATAGTTTATAGTCTTAATATAAAAAAATTTGAAATAAATTTTTTGAAGAAAAAAGATTATGATAATCTAATTGAAATTATTGCTCCTCCCCAGAATGAATTTTTAAAACTTATTGAAGAAGCTGACGAAGAAATTTCGATTGATACCGATGAAGCAAATGTTGATGAAGAAGAACTGGATGCAGAGATAAATAAAAGCGCGCTTGTTAACTTAATAGAAGCTGCATTAATTGAAGGCGTAAGAAGGGGTGTGAGTGATATCCATATTATTCCTAAAAGCGGTAAGAGAACAGAAATTCATTTTAGAATTGATGGTAAGCTATCGCTCTGGCATACTCAAGAAAATGTTCAACCGGAAGCTGTTATGGCTGTAATAAAAGACAGAGCCAAAGGACTTGACCGCTTTGAAAGAGAAAAAGCACAAGACGGATTTATTCAGAGACCTATAGATAATACTATTATTCGATATAGAGTTTCTGTACTGCCGATGGTAGGTATTGAATTAAAGAATAAGTACGAAAGTATAGTAATAAGAATACTTGATGATAGAAAGGTGATCAGGGATCTTGGTAAATTAGGGTTAGTTGGATATGCAAATGAAGCTTTTCAAAAATCCATTAGTCAACCGCAGGGAATGGTGATTTTAACTGGACCGACAGGAAGTGGTAAAAGTACAACTCTTGTTGCTGCCCTTTATCAAGTGATTGATCCGACTAAAAATGTTTTAACCGTTGAAGATCCTGTTGAATATGTTATAGAAGGCGCCCGCCAGTTAAAAATTGGTTATAGAATGAATTTTGAACAGGCGATAAGATCAATATTAAGACATGACCCTGATATTGTTCTGGTAGGAGAAATGCGTGATAAAGAAACTGCTGAAACTGCTATTAAGCTTGCTAATACCGGTCACTTGACATTTTCAACACTTCATACTAATGATGCGCCAAGTGCTGTAGCAAGACTTTATAAGATGGGGATTGAGCCATTTTTGATCGCCTATGCAATTAATATAATTGTAGCACAGCGTCTTGTTAGAAAGTTGTGTGATAACTGTAAACGAAAAGTTGAGGCAATAAATGAAAAAGTTGCTAAAAGAGCCGGTATCAATATAGATGAATGGGCAAATTATGAAATTTATGAACCGGTAGGATGTGAAAAGTGCAATAATTCCGGTTACAAAGGTAGAATGGCTATTCATGAAGCGCTTTATTTTACTAAAGAAATAAGAGAGCTTATTGTACGCGCGGGAGAGGAAGTTGATGAAAATGCTGTGAGACAACAATCGAAGAAAGACGGTACATTGTCATTGAGAGAATCCGGGTTAGAGAAGGTAAAAGAAGGGCTAACTTCATTGCAAGAAGTTCTTGCCGGAACAATGGATGAATAAAAAATTTTAACTTTTTGATTTTTTTTTATTAAATTCAATTTAGCAATTGAAGAATTTCTCACCAAGATCGGGAATTCTAAGTGACCGAAGCAAAAATAATTTTAGCAAAGTATGTTCAGAAAATACCAAAATCAATAATTGGTTCTGAAAAGATCAGTTTTGTTGTTAATTTAGTGGAGGAAATGTCTGCTGAACATAAGTTAATTCTTCATAAACTTCTCAACTATATCCTAACATTAATGATTGAAAAAGAAGCGTCTGACGTTGAGATAGGCGGATATGGTACCGAAGGATATATTTGGTTCAGAATACACGGTAACAAAAGCCGAGTTGAAGATCTTCCGAAATTTAACCACCTTGAAACTGCAATTTTAATAGTCAGTATTTTAACGCCAAGCCAAAGTAAACATTTATTAATTGCTAGGAATATTGATTTTAGTTATTCATTTCATTATGATGTAATTAGCGAGGATGTTCGTTTTAGAGCCGATGCTTATTTTGATCTTGATACCTTGGCTTTAAACATGAGAGCGATTTCCGCCTCTGTATTCCCTCTGCATGCGTTGGGTTTTCATTCGAATGCTATCAAAATGATGAGTCATAGATATATTAAGTTTGGTCTATCGTTAGTAACCGGTATCACCGGGTCAGGTAAATCAACAACTCTCGATTCATTCATTGATTATCATAATAAAAGTGAATCGGTTCATATTATTGTTATTTCATCTCCAATAGAATTTGTGCATAAATCTAATAGATCTATAATAAGGCATAGAGAAGTTGGGAAAGATGTATTGTCATTCCAAGAAGGTGTTGTACAGGCCTTAAGACAAGACCCTGACATAATAGTTATTGGTGAAATGAGGGATCCTGAGACCATAATGGCTGCTTTAGAGGTAACTGATACCGGTCATAAAGTATTTTCTACGCTTCATACATCTTCTGCAACAGAATCAATTGACAGAATTATTGCAGAAGTAAATCCTGTAGAACAGGAAAGGGTAAGAAACAGACTTGCGGATGTTCTTGTTACTATTGTATCTCAAAAACTTATCCCGACTGTTGATGGCAAAAGAACAATGGCAAAAGAGGTCTTAATCGTTACTCCAAGTGTTAAAGCTGCAATAAAAAACAACAATACGAGTGAAATTTACATGATGATGGTACAAGGAGGTCCTCATGGTATGATTACAATGGAACAAGATTTGCTAAGACTTATGAAAGAAGGAAAAATTACTAGGGAAACAGCTCTTGGTTATTCAAATAATAAAACTAGAATGTTACAATTACTCAGGGGATCTTAAAATATGAAGCCTCTTGTGTGTATATATTGTGAAGGCAGTGATTTAAAATTATCAGTTATTTCAAGAGAAAAAGAAAAATTATGTATTCATTCAATATTTACTGTTGAGCTTACAGAACTTGAATTGGGAACCAGTGCTACCGAGCAATTAGCCGATTTCAGTAAGGAAGATATTTCTGATGGTCTTACTTTTGATTCCTTCAATGGTGGAATTGATTTGACACATCAAAAAGCAAATTCTAATGCAACAGATGTTGAATTAATTGCTGCTTCTTTAGCTGAGTTTAATTTAAATCAAGCACAGTTCATACCTGTAGTTACTGATCCGAATGTAAACTTTCATATCTACGAAAATTCTGACGAAAAAAACAAAAGCAACCTTCTTGATAAAATAATTAAAGATATTCTAGTAACTAAAGGTATCACGGTATTAAAAGATAATATTGACTATATCAGTATTGATGAAAATACATATTTATGTGTGTTCATTGATAAAGAGAGTTCTTGTGTTAATCTGGTTAATTCTGTTGCGGGGTATAACGGAAAACGTTACTATAAGATCAACTCGATTAAGAATGCAGAAATCGCTCTTGCAAATTATGTATCCAGAACAACTAAATTTTTCGCTGAAGATTATACTCTAGTTATTTATATAGGAAAAGAGTATAGCAAATTGATCTTCCTTGAAGGACAAAATCTAAGTCATATTGGAGCTACGCTGGATATAGGCACATCAAACTTAAATACGTATGATGTGTATTTTTCAAAAATTCTTTTAGAGATGGAAAATGGAGGAATACCGAGACTTGATAATGTTGTTCTCTGCGGGGAGGACCGTTCCGAAAATTTGGTGCTTTCGTTTTATGGTACTTTCCCAGAAGCAAACGTTACTAAATTAAAATTCGATCTATTTGATTTAGCCGACCTCGAAGAAGACGATCAAAATAATATTTCAACTTATTCTGTACCGATTGCCGCTGCTTATGAACACTATGCAGAGGAGGATAAGGAACTGAAAGGAATAAATATTCTCCCTCGTTATATTATTGAAAATCAGAAATTCTTACAGTTCGGCTGGCATAGTTTTGTAGTACTGCCATTCCTATTTATCGCCACATTTTTATTCACATATCTGATCTTATCAAATAATATGAATATGGTTAATCTTGATAAAGAAATTCAGAGGATGAAAGAATTAGAAATTCAAAATCAAGAGATAATTGCTAAAATTGAGCCTCTTGAAAGTAGAATAGCCAATTTTGATAATACACAGGCAATTTTGGACTCGGCAATGAGCGGTACGGAAGTGTGGGGTAAAACATTAGAAAAGGTTGCTAATTTTGTTGAACGAAGAAGAAATTTCTGGGTTTCAAATATTGAAACCAAAAATCTTGAAGATCTTACTCTGAGAGGATACTCTCTCTCGAGAACAGTATTAACAGAGTTTGCTGAATATAATAATTCGTCAATATTGCAGAATGTATTGTATGAACCATTACGCGAGAAAAATGCTTTTGCGTATATTATGAATTTTAAATTGCAGAAGAATGAACAATGAACCGAAAACTTAAAAACACATTAGTTTTAATTGCTATATTTCTGTTGATTATAATAGGAGGCAGTATTTTTAGTTTTGTTATCCAAAAAAGCAAGATAGACAATAAAAAGAAAGAATTAAATAGTCTAAATGCCAATACGACGAATACTGAAGAGCTTATGGCTAAGTTTGATAACTTAAAAAGAAGAGCTGCCGAACTGGATTCGATATTATCATTGCGGAAATTTAATATTCCGGTTAATGTTTCTCAATCCGATTTTTATGATTTTGTAAATAAAATCAGTTACAATTTTGCCCCGGATTCATATGTTAATATTGAGTATGTCGAACTTATCAATCAAAAGCATTATAACTATTACACTTATAAGCTATCAGGAACGGCATATTTTAATGATGTCTATAAATTAATTTATGCAATTGAGCAAAGCAAATCTTTAAAAAAGATACTTACATGTAATTTCACAAACTTCGTAAGTGTTGATGATGATGGCTTACCTCATTACTATGTTAACTATACGTTTAAAGTAGCGGTATATTTTTCTTCCAATGATCAGTTTGCGTCTTCGGTTACAAAGGAGAATAAATTAATACCGAACCCTATTTACGATATTTTCTATCCCCTGATAAGAAATGAGATACCTCCTAATTTAGATAATTTATTGGATGTTCAGTCGGCACAATTGTTAGCTTTAATACCGGAAGGTGCCTTCATCTCGGATTCAAAAGGTGTTACATATTTACTCTGGGAAGGAGATCAGGTTTATCTAGGGTATCTAACAGAAATTGACTATGACAAAAATGAAGTTCACTTTGTGTTAAACAAAGGTGGTATTATAGAAAAAGTAACTTTAACATTAGATAATGAAAACAGTGATAAAAAGAATAATTGAGTGAATAAAATGAAAACAACATTAGCATTACTAATATCGTTTCTATTTACAATTCCAATCTTTGGTCAAAAGAATTTGGAAAAACGGATGAAACAATACGTCAATCCCGAGGAGATTGTTACACTTGCTGAAAATATCCCGTTCGATAAAGCTATCGAAGTTCTGAGCAAAGTGAGTCAAAAAACAACAGGTAAAGAAATCATACTTACAAGCGATTATACCGATCCGATTGGAATTGAAATAACCAAGCTGCCGTTCAAAAGAGCGCTTAATATAATTACTCAGTATCACGATATGGTTTACGAGGAAACAGCTGATAACATTGTTGTCAAACCCGAAACTCAAGCGAAGGAAAAATTGGGTGAAGATATTTATGCAGACGTAGACTCTCGTGAAATTAAGATATCTGCCCTCTTTTTTGAAGCCAATATTACCGAAATGAAGGAAAGAGGAGTCAATTGGGAACTCTTATTACAAAAGACGGGGCTAGCTTTTGGTGCAAATTTAAAAAGTTTTACTACGAAAAATGAAAATCAAAATCAAAATACTACACAACAGGTAGACCCACTTGAGTTTACATTAGATAATGCGACAGACTTTAATATGGGTGATTTCAGCGGTAATATTGTCGGTGCTTTTAAATTTTTTGAATCTAACGGACTTGGTGAACTAATTGCACGTCCATCCATCACTGTACGAGACAAGGCTAAAGGAAGAATACAAATTGGGGAGGACATCTCAATAAAAGAACGTGACTTTTCCGGAAATCTGATCGATCGATTCTATTCGACCGGTACAATTGTAGAAGTTACTCCATATATCTATAAGGAAGACGGTGTTGACTATGTTATGCTGAAACTACAGGCAGAAAGAAGTTCTGCCGAACCTGGTGAGATTTCAACTACGATCAGGAAAACCGTTGCAAATACAGAAGTACTGATGCTCAACGGGGAAGAAACTATTATTGGTGGTTTATTCACTCATAACGAAGTAACATCTAGAACAGGAATTCCATTCTTGAAGGATCTTCCGTGGTGGGTATTCGGAATAAAATATTTAACTGGTTCAGATAAAACTGAAATACTTAAACGGGAAATTATAATTTTGATAAAGATTGATATGCTTCCTACGCTTAAAGAAAGAGTTGCTCAAAAGAAAACCGATTTGATCAAAGAAGAAATACTTAGGAATAGAGGGTATTTAGATCAAGTGACTAAGCAAAAGCTTGAAGCACACAGAAAAGCTGATGAAAACACAGCGAAGTTATTGTCTAAAGATGGCGAAGGGGAATAGTTAAAGTGGACTCAATTCTGATAGTTGATGATGATATAAAATTATGTGCGGCTCTGTCGGAAGACCTTAATGAAATAGGATACTACACTCATTTTGTTACTACGGCTGACGGGGCAACCAATTATCTCAATAGTTCATCGGTGGACCTCATCCTATTAGATTTGAGAATGCCTAATAAGGACGGCTTTTATGTTATCAATCATATAAATAATAGTAGTAATTATAATCCCAGAATTATTGTTCTTACTGCGAATGTTGATATCGATAGTGCAATTGAATCAGCTAAATTAGGAGTTGATGAATTTTTACGTAAGCCTTATGATTTTGATGAATTATTAATAACAGTTAAAAGGGTTTTGCAGAAAGAAGCATATGAAAATTAATTTACGATTGTTACTGATCACTTTTACAGTAATAGTAATAATATCATTGTCTTCAACCTTTATTTATTATTCCACTACGACATCTTTACTAAAAAAGCAATACTCTCAAAGTTTGCTCAATGCAAAGAACGATTTTGCTTTTGAATTACAGTCAGGGATAAAAATAATCGAAGAAGAATTTTCTAGGATCATAAAAAATTCTGATGATCTTACTTCGGTATCTCTTGATTCAACCACACTGGATTTTGTATTTACTCTAAATAAAGAAAATGCAATTGATCAGAATTCATTTATATACAGTAAATTAATTCAACCGCCTGCACTAATAAATTCTATTGAAGAGTTCATTGATATCTATCCGAATATTATTCTTCTTTATGCGAAAAATAAAAAATCAGGAAACATTTTTTATGGCAAAATAATAAATGAAAAATATTTAGATAAATTATCGTTAAAAATTAGAGCTGAAATCGCTTTTCTGGTTGATGGACTCCCAAACCAAATTACAAATTCAGGTGCTAATGGAACATATCTGTCTAATTTTATCAATGCAAATAAGCAGTTCAATTCCTCTAATAAAATAGATGTATATTATGAAGAGTTAAATACCGGTGATTTTTTTGCGTCAATATACAGAGCCAAAAATTTAAATGTTGCAGATGTTACATCTTCCTTTTTGATCTTTAATACTCCAACTGAACTTTACGAGTTCCGCAATACTATCCAGATGATAATGCTGATATTTACACTTGCCGGAATATTATTATCATTAATTTTTATTTTACTATTTACAACAAAACTACGAAAGCAAATTTCGTTACTAAGTAAAACAACAAACCTAATTGCAAATGGGGAGTTGAATCATCGAGTACCTATAATTTCTAAGGATGAGCTAGGACAACTTGGAACAGCATTTAATGACATGCTCGACAGGTTAGAAACTAAAGAGAAAATTGAGAAAAGATATCTGGATATTGTAACTATCATAAATGAAAATCCATCTTTAGATGTTCTTTCTAATTTATTATTGGAAAAATTAATTGGTGATACTGGTTCTACCTTTGGTGCATTCTATCTGATTGATAACGATAAACTGAAACCTATATCTACATACGGCATTAGCGAAGAAACACTTAGTGCTTCTGTGGAGGCTGATCTTTATACTAAAGTAATTCAAAAACAAGAGAATGTTGAAATTGTTTTTGAAAAAGATTTCCCGTCAATTAAAACCGGGTTATTGGAAATTAATGTTAAGTATTTGTTAATTATTCCAATTGTGTTTGATAAAAATGTAATTGCTGTAATTGAAATAGCAAGTGAGCATGAACCTAGTGAAAATCCCAAAGAGTATTTGGAGAGCATCAAAGAACAACTTGCTATTGGCATTAATAATACTGCTTCACTTGAACAGCTTAAGAATCTCGTTAATGAACTTAAAGTCCTGAACGAACAATACCAGCAGCAGAATGAAAAAATTGTTGAGCAAAACAAAGAGTTAAAAAAACTTCACAAAGATCTGCAGGAAAAAGCTGAAGAGTTAGAAGAGCAAAGAAAAAAAGCCGTTGAGTTGACACATGTAAAATCACAGTTCTTAGCAAATATGTCTCATGAACTTAGAACTCCTCTTAATTCGATTATAGGATTAACGGAATTGATATCTGAGGATTCCACAACATTTCCAAAGACAAAAGACAGACTTAAGATCGTTTTACGTAATGGTAAAAAGCTCCTTGCAATGATTAATAATATACTAGAGTTTTCTAAAATAGAGTCGGGAAAATTTGAAATTACAAAAAGTGATTTTATTATCAGTGAATTTTTAAATGACATCTTCCTTGCAATGGAACCTCTGGTAGCCGAGAAGGAACTCCAGCTTTCGATTGTTTATGCAAGCGATAATGATTTAATGGTAAATACTGATAAGCATAAATTAGAACAAATAATTCTTAATCTTGTGATCAATGCAATAAAGTTTACTGAAGTTGGCGGTATAAAGATCAATATTGATGTAGTTGAAGATAAAGCTTTAAAGATTGATATTATTGATACCGGTATCGGGATTTCGGATGAAAATAAAAAACTGATCTTCGAAGAATTTAAACAAGTTGATTTAACCAGAACCCGGAAATATCAAGGCGCTGGTTTGGGCTTAGCAATATGCAGAAAGTATATCGAATTACTTGACGGTACAATATCTGTTCAGAGCAATGAATTCAAAGGAACTACATTTACATTGTTATTACCAAATGTTATTCTTGATAAACTGCCCCTACTCGAAAAGTATAAATATTCAACAAGTGATTTGAATAAACAAGGTAATCGAAAAAAACTTCTGCTTATTCATGGTGATGCTCAAAATAAGATTGCAATTGAAAATTATTTTGAAAAAAGCGAGTATGATGTAATTCAAAGCAAACCGAATTTAGAAGTAATCGATCAATTGGGGAATGTTGCGTTAGACGGTATTATAATAAATGCAACAAATATAACCAACGTCTATTGGGATATACTTTATGAATTGAAGAAAAATCAATTGACAACAGATATCCCTTTGAGTCTTATTTCTATACAGCCTGATAGTAATAAATTATATTTATTTGAAGCTTTTGAAATAATCATTGGACCGAGGAATATTGAGAAGTTGAAATATTGCCTAGACCTTGTAAAGCTCAATAATAACAGCGGTAAAAAGATTTTGTGGCTTGGAGAAGATTCAGAAGAAAGAGAAAATCTTGTTCAACAGATGAGAAGCTTCGCTAATATTTCTCTTACTTCCGAAATAGGAAATATCAGTGAAGATATTGATGAAATTAAACCTGATGTTTTAATCGTTGATACTATTATTAAAAATGAAACCACATTAAAATTAATTTCTTACTTACAGCAGTCCTATAAAATCCCAATTATTGCAACAATACATGAAAGCATTGATGAATTAGATAAGCAAAGACTAATCGGCGCTGTAAACACAATGGTTATGGACTTTGGTAAGAGTCCGGAAGAGGTCTTCAAAACGATCGATAGAAAATTTTCTTTGATGAAAAAATTGAAAAAAAGCATTAGTTTCCCTATTGAAAATAAGAGTCTTAGTGAAAACAGGGAAACTATTCCACCAGTACCTATATCAGAACCGGAAGAAAATAATTTTCATATATTGGTTGTTGATGATGATAAGGACACTCTTTTTACAGTTGGAGAAATCGTAAAGAATATCGGCTGTTCAATTTCTTTTGCTAATAACGGAGCAGAGTGTTTAACACAATTGAAAACTATTACTCCTGATCTTATATTACTTGATATAATGATGCCCGTTTTAGATGGATTTGAAACCATCAAAAAAATTCGTTCCGATAAAGAAACAAAAGACTTAACGGTTTATGCAATGACAGCACAAGCAATGTTAGATGATTTTGATATTATTAAAAAAAGCGGCTTTAATGATTTAATAACTAAACCTATTGATACTTCAACTTTGTCATTTAAGATTCAGCAGCGTATTCAGCAAATATTAAAACAGTAACAATATGAAAAAAATATTAGTAGTTGACGATCAGAAAGATAATGTATTTGTTCTGCAGGAAAGACTATCGAGAGAAGGGTTTGAAGTATTAGCCGCATATGATGGGCCCACTTGCTTAACTATGGCACAAGAAGAGAACCCCGATCTTATTCTGCTTGATGTGATGATGCCGGGTATGTCGGGATTTGAAGTTTGCAGAAAGCTTACATCATCGGAAGATACTAAATTAATACCGGTTGTTTTGCTTACGGCTTTGACCGAGGCTGAAGATCTAAAGGAAGGTTTTGGAGCCGGCGCTTTTGACTATATTAAAAAGCCGTTTAACAGAGTTGAACTTATTGCACGCATTAAATCTGCGCTTAGTTTCAGAGAATCTCAAAAGGTAATGCTGGAAATAGAAAAAGTTCAAACATATGCTGCTACTGTAATCACTGCTAATCATGAAATTAAACAACCGCTGACACTCATCAATCTTTCGACAGCTGCAATAAACAGAGAACTGCGTAAAGATGAATTATCAAAAGATGTTGTTCAAAAAAGAGTGACATTTATTGAAGAGGCAACAAAAGAAATTATTTCTGTTCTGCAGAAGTTAAGCTCAATAAAAGTTCCTGTACTCACTAATTGGGTAAACGATTTGAAAGTTGTTGATCTTTCGAAGGCAAAACATGAAGCTGATAAATTAGAAGGTAGCGTTCCTGATCAATTCAATCATTAAATCGAAGTCATAAGGTTTTTTAATTATTTTGTTTATGCCTAGCTTTTTAAATTTCTTTTCGTCTGCTTCCTGAAGTCCGGTCGTAAGTATTATGGGAATAGCCTTATTCTTTTTTCTAATATTTTTTACTACTTCCAGTCCATCCACAATAGGCATAAATTTATCAATGATCATCAAATCAATATCATCATTTTCATCAAACTGCTGAATAGCTAGTTCCCCGTTTGCTGCACAGACTGTTTCATAATCATACGATTCAAGAAGGTAACAAATTGATTCAAGAATTGGAGCTTCATCTTCGGCAATAAGAATTTTTTTGATCTTTTCTTTATTTGTTTTCTTCTTTAATGATTTAACAGCAGGAAGTGTGATTATGAATTCTGTACCTTTATCTACTTTGCTTTTTATACTAATCTCTCCATCATGAATTTCAATAATATTTTTAACAATGGATAGCCCTAAGCCAGAAACTACCTTTTTCTGTTTGGTGCTGTATCCTTCAGTAAAAATGGACTTCAACGATTCTTCACTAATACCGCAGCCAGTATCTTTAATTGAAATAACAATACTTGGTTCTTTCTTTCTTGAAGAGACATTCCTTGCTTTAATTGTTATTTTACCGTTAGCTTCAATAGATTCAACTGCATTAAGGGCAAGATTTAACAAAGCTCTATATAAATCAGAGTAAAACCCGTTAACTTTATATAAGTTTTTAATAACGCTAACATTGAGATCAACATTATCACCGAGTGAGCCTCTGAGAGTTCTGATAACATCATTGATTAAATCATTGATGTTTATACGACGTTTAATTCGCTCGCCAATACCTTCGGATACGAGCAGCTCCTCAATTAGTTCCGTTGCTCTAATGGAATTTGTTTCAATATTTGTAAGGTACTTTTGAATTTTGTCTTTCGGCTTAATTAATTGCTTGATAGCGGCAATAGAATTATTACTGCTGGTTAGTATATTATTAAGATCGTGAGCGGCTTGTCTAATTCTGGTATTTAAAGATATAATCTCGTTTTCTTTCGATTTTAAAGAGGAAGTTTCTTTTTTGCTTTTAGTCATTATTACTTAAGATTATATTTTTTGATTTTAGTGTAGAGAGTCTTCTGACTAATACCTAGCGCCCTAGCAGAAACTTCTCTATTCCAATCATTTGAATCGAGAACTTGCTTGATGTGCATGTGTTCCATTTCGTCAAGACTTAATGACTCAAGATTTTCAGCCAAATTAATCGGTAGATTATCTGAGGCAACATTCGGGAGATTCAGATCGTGAACTTGAATTTCATCCCCATCAGAAAAGATCAGCGCTCTTTCAATAATATGTTCTAATTCTCTAACATTTCCAGGGAAAGGATATTTTAGTAGTGAGCGTTCAGCATCTTTAGATAATACTTTATTAGACCGTATTGGAGCTTTTTTTCCTAGAAAATATTTTACTAATAGGATTATATCTTCGCCTCTTTCTCTAAGAGGTGGAATTGTAAGAGTAATTACATTCAATCTAAAAAGAAGATCCTTTCTAAAATTTTTCTTATCAGATTCTTCCATTAAATTTTTATTTGTTGCACCGATAACACGAACATCGGATGATAAGTTACTAACTCCTCCAATTCTTCTAAATTCTCCGTTTTCAAGAAAACGTAATAATTTAGGCTGTAGAATTAAGCTCAACTCACCAATCTCATCTAAAAATAAGCTGCCGCCGTTTGCAATTTCAACAAGACCCTGTTTGGAAGTTTTTGCGTCAGTAAAAGCACCTTTTTCATAACCGAAAAGTTCACTCTCAATAAGCTGATCGGGTAGCGATGCACAATTGATGGCAACCAATGGTTTGGTATTTCTTGGAGAACTGTTATGAATATATTCTGCAAAAAGTTCTTTACCCGTTCCGGTTTCTCCCTCAAGAAGAATATTGGAATCAGATCTGGCTGCTCGCTCAGCAAGAGATTTAACCTCAAGGATTGCTTTACTTTCACCAATAATCTTGCTTGGAAATGTTTGTCCGATCTTTGTTTCTAATATCTTTTTATTTATAATAAGATTTTTGTGCTCTAAGGCTCTTTCAATAATCATTAATAATTGAGGAAATTCATATGGTTTTGTAATAAAATCATAAGCACCGTTTCTGATGCAGTCAATTGCCGTACGGATTTCAATTTTTGCAGTTAATACTATTACTTGTAAAGATGGATGGTGCTCGGTTGCATACTTTAGAACTTCTTCTCCCTGCACATCGGTCATCTCAAGATCCAAAAGCAGCACATCGTAAGATTTCTTTTTCAAATTTTCAATTGCGTATTTGCCGTCAAAAGTAATATCAACATTAAAGCCTTCGTTAATAAGTTCTTCTTTCAGCAGATAACATAGAGTTTGGTCATCATCGGTAATTAAGATATTTCCATTTTTCATATTTCTTTACGTCTCTTTTCTTGATGTGCAAATATAAGGATTATTTCTTTTGCATAACTTATCAAAAGTTCTAACTTTAAAGATATTAAATATTAAAGTATTTTTCACCTTTGGAAGCTCTTTATATCGACATTACCTCCTGACAGTATTAATGCTGCAGATTTGCCGTGAAATTGCTTTTGGTTTTCCATAACTGCTGCAAGAACCGTTGCCGAAGAAGGTTCAATAATTATTTTCATTCTTTCCCAGATCAAATACATAGCTTCTAAAATTGTTTCCTCTTCAACTGTTATAATTTTATAAACATTTTCTTTAATAATGTTGAAAGTCTTTTCACTTAACGATGTAAGTAAACCATCTGCAATGGTTTTAGGATTTACCGAGGGATAAATTTTCCCGTCTCTTATTGAGCGATAAGCATCATCTGCTCCTTTTGGTTCAACGCCTATAACTTTAGTTGAATTTGAAAAATATTTGGCTGAGAGTAATGTTCCGCTTAGCAAACCGCCGCCGCCCAACGGAGCCAAAAGATAATCGAGGTTATTTATTTCTTCAAGAATTTCTTTTGTACAAGTTGCCTGACCGGCGATTATACGATAGTTATCATAAGGATGAATAAATGTTGCGCCGGTTTTCCTGACTATCTCGGATAAAGTTTTTTCACGGTCATCAAGGGTCGGCTTACAGAAAGTGATCTTCCCCCCGTAACTTACAACAGCTTTTCTTTTTATTTCGGGAGCGGTATTCGGCATTGCAATATAAGCAGTTGTATTTAATGATTGTGCCGCAAGAGCTAATGCCCCGGCCGGCATGATTACCTGATGAATGAGTGGCAACACCTTTGCTTAATTCTTTCTCGGTTAATGAGAGAATTGCATTAGTTGCACCGCGCATTTTAAATGCCCCGGCTCTTTGAAAATTCTCGCATTTGAAAAAAAGATTAGATTGTAAAATTTTATTAATAGAGCTTGATGTAAAAATTGGGGTTTTATGAATATGATTTTTTATTCGTTCATGTGCTGATTCAATATCAATTTTTGTAGGAACATTATTCATAATAAAAAAATTATCTTTTTATTGAATTCCAGAAATAGTCTATGTGCAAATTACATTTCTCCAGTATTTTTTCAAGATCGACTTTATCTTCAACAAGGTATTGAAGACGGATCATGAAAATCGGGTAAACAAATTCTTCTGCATAAACTTTAGGGTCGCCTTTTTTGATATACCTGAAGTTGATCATCTCAGAAAATATCAAACTCCAAATGTTTATCGATTCATCAACAAGTAAATTAAGTGAAACGTTTACACCTTTAATTTCTCTAAACTGTTCAATCAGAACAAGACGAAGATATTTCTTCTGCTTTTTAGTATTCCATCGCTTAATTAAAATCTGTACGAATTCTTTCATGAATATCTGCGGCTTGGAAAGTTTATTCAGCAGTTCATCTGTTATTATCTCCACACCGACAGTAGAATCTTTAACATCATCCAGTAAAACTTTTAGGATATTCTCTTTGGAAGAAAAATGATTATAAATTCCGCTTTCTCTTATTCCAACCGTGCCACTGATCTGGCGGACAGAAGTGCCGGCAAACCCAAGTGTTGAGAAAAGATCTAAAGCTACATTCTTTATCTTGTTTCGAGTATTTGTTTTTCTAGGCATAATATAAGTTATCTGTTTTGATTAAAATAAATATAATGATTTTTACACTTCCGTACACCGACTTCAAATTATTCGTTATAATAAAATGTACGGTTGCTTTTTTACTTAAAATAAATCAATACTTTTTATTAAATTTGATAATTATATTTAATAAAACCAAAGGTGTAATTAATGAAGATCAAACCACTATATATTTATGGAGCAATTATTTTAATAATAGTTGCAATGCTGCTTTTTTTAGATACGGGCAAAACCAATGATAATGCCGGTATACCTAGTGATGCCGAAGCTACAATGCCTCAAGATGAAATACATCAGGGACTTGGTAATAAAGGCGCAGGTCCTTCTAAATCCGATGTTAAACCGGAGTTCTACCAAAGATTAGAAAATCTTGGGAAAGAAGTGGAAGCAAATCCACAAGACACAGCAAAGATAATGGAATATGCTCAGCTTTTAAGTTTGGCTCACCAGTCAGAAAATGCATTAAAACAATATGAAAAAATATTGAAAGTCGATCCCAATCGTATAGATGTTTTATTATCCGAAGGCTTATTGTACTATAATTTGGCAAAGTATGACGAAGCTGAAAAAGCAACAAAGCGAGTTCTTAAAGTAGATGGAAATTATCTGGAAGCAAAATTTAATTTGGGTGTAATTGCTGTCGCACAGGGTGATAAAGAAAAAGCGAAAAAGATATGGACTAAACTTGTTAAAGACAATCCAGGTTCGGAAGCAGCCAAATATGCCAAAGATGCTTTAGCAAAACTTTAAGTGGTTATTCATATATTTAAAACAAAGCCTAATCCCGCAAGTGCAGGATTGGGCTTTTAATACTTACAAAACAAG
>QILJ01000362.1 GCA_003233295.1 Ignavibacteria bacterium
GGTTTTCTTCCGCCGCCTCTTACATCGCTTCGCTCTTTAGTTTTATGAGTTCCTTGGCGCCTATTAGCTAAATGAGCTTTAACAGCTAAGTAAATAACATGATCATTCGGCTCAATACCAAAAATTTTATCGGATAATTCTATTGAATCACCAGACTGATTGCCATCAATTTTATAAACATCTAACTTCATCACTTAACCAATTACTTTTTAATTTCTACTATTGTATTTATAGCTCCAGGAACAGATCCTTTAACTAAAACAAGATTTTTTTCATTAATAACTTTAACAACTTTTAACCCGGAAGTTGTAATTCTTTTATGTCCGGTTCTTCCACCCATTTTCATTCCTTTGAAAACACGAGAAGGATAAGAACTTTGACCAATTGAGCCAGGAGCTCTTTCTCTATCGCCTTGCCCGTGAGTTCTTTGACCACCGGCAAAACCATGACGTTTCATAACACCCTGGAAACCTTTACCTTTACTTTTTGCAGATACCTTAACAACATCATCTTCTTCAAAAATATCAGCGGTAATTACATCACCAACTTTATATTCAGAAATATCAAAACTTTTGAACTCTCTTAAATAAGCAGATGGTGTTAACTTTAACTTTTTATAATTTTCAATTTGCGGTTTGCTCAAATGTTTTTCTTTCCTTTTACCAAACCCCAATTGAAGTGCTTCGTATCCGTCTTTTTCTTTAGTTTTAATTGTAACCACATTGCAAGGTCCAACTTCCAGAACAGTAACCGGAAAAGCTCTTCCATCTTCCGAATATATGTTTGTCATTCCTAATTTTTTAGCTAACATACCTGGCATGATTCAAATCCTTATAACTTAATCTCAATATCAACACCCGCCGGTATATCCAATTTACTTAGGGAATCGACGGTTTTATTGTTAGAGTTATGAATGTCTATTATTCTCTTATGAGATCTAATTTCAAACTGTTCTCTTGACTTTTTATCAACATGAGGAGAGCGTAAAACAGTATAGACCGACCGCCTTGTAGGCAACGGAATTGGACCGGAAACAACCGCCCCGGTGCTTTTAACTGTCTTAATAATTTTTTCAGTTGACTTATCAATTAAAATGTGATCGTATGATTTTAATCGTATTCTTATCTTTTGACCAGCCAATTTATCTCTCCTTAAAGTTAAACCCGATTGAGTTTTACTCAATCAGGATTTTTATTATCTATCTAATTATTCATATATTTTTGTTACAACACCAGCACCAACTGTTCTACCGCCTTCACGAATAGCGAAACGAAGACCTTCGTCCATAGCGATTTCAGAAATCATGTCAACTTTTAGTTTAACATTATCGCCAGGCATAACCATTTCGGTGCCTTCAGGTAAAGTTGCAATACCGGTTACGTCAGTTGTTCTGAAATAGAACTGTGGTCTGTAACCATTGAAGAAAGGAGTATGTCTTCCGCCTTCCTCTTTTGACAAGATATAAACTTCACCTTCAAATGATTTGTGAGGTGTAATTGAACCAGGTTTAGCTAATACCATACCTCTTTGGATTTCATTTTTGTCAATACCTCTTAAAAGGATACCAGCATTGTCACCAGCCATAGCTGAATCAAGTTCTTTTCTGAACATTTCAATACCAGTCACAACTGTTTTCTTGTTCATTCCTAAACCAAGAAGAACAACTTCTTCACTTAATTTAACTTCGCCTCTCTCCACTCTACCGGTAGCAACAGTACCACGACCAGTAATCGAGAATACGTCTTCAACAGGCATTAAGAACGGTTTGTCAGAATCTCTTTCAGGTATAGGAATATATTCATCCACTGCATCCATAAGTTCCCAAATACTATCCAATCTTGGGTCATCTGCAGGAGCGTCACTTGAAGCTGCTTCTAAAGCTTGAAGAGCTGAACCTTTGATGATAGGTATTTCATCACCTGGAAATTCATATTCACTTAATAATTCTCTTAATTCCATTTCAACTAATTCAATCAATTCCTCATCATCAACAAGATCAACTTTATTCAAATAAACTACGATTCTAGGTACACCTACCTGACGAGCTAAAAGAATATGCTCTCTTGTTTGAGGCATAGGACCATCAGTTGCAGCTACAACCAAAATAGCACCATCCATCTGGGCAGCACCAGTGATCATGTTTTTAACGTAGTCAGCATGTCCAGGACAATCTACATGAGCGTAGTGTCTGTTAGCAGTTGAATACTCAACATGAGCTGTAGCAATTGTAATACCTCTTTCTCTTTCTTCTGGAGCGTTATCAATACTATCAAATGATCTTTCTTCAGACAAACCTTTCTTTGCAAGAGCCATTGTGATAGCTGCTGTTAATGTGGTTTTACCATGATCAACATGACCGATTGTACCGATATTAACGTGAGGTTTACTCCTATCAAATTTTTCCTTCGCCATCGAATACTCCTTATTATTTTTATTCTTGATTAATTACTTTAAATTATCTTTCAGACTTTTTTAATAGCAGATTTCTCAGAAATCTCCTCAGCAATTGACTTTGGCACCTCTGAATAGTGCGCAAATTGCATTGAATAAATTGCTCTACCTTGAGTCATGGATCTTAGTATGGTTGCATATCCAAACATTTCAGATAAAGGAACTTTTGCTTTAATCACTTGGGCATCTTTCCGTGCAATAAATCCTTCAACTTTACCGCGTCGAGAGTTAAGATCTCCCATTACATCCCCCATATATTCTTCCGGGGTTGTGACTTCAATTTCCATCATCGGTTCAAGTAGAACTGGTTTTGCCTTTTTAGCTCCTTCTCTAAATGCCATCGCTCCGGCAACTTTAAAGGAAATTTCATCGGAATCAACATCGTGATACGAACCGTCATAAAGTTTAACTTTCACATCAACAACCGGATATCCTGCAATAACACCATTTTTCATTGCATCACCAATACCGCGGGAAACTGGAGTAATGTATTCCTTAGGAACAACACCACCAACAATTGCATTTTCAAATTCAAATCCTTTACCCGGTTCGTTCGGCGACATCTCAATCCAAACATGACCATATTTACCGCGACCACCGCTCTGCTTAACAAATTTACCTTCAGACTGCACTGTTTGCGTAATGGTCTCTCTGTAAGCAACTTGAGGCTTACCAATATTTGCTTCAACTTTGAACTCTCTCTTCATTCTATCAACAAGAATTTCTAGATGAAGTTCTCCCATCCCTGAAATTAACGTTTGACCGGTTTCGTCATCAACTTTAACTTTAAATGTCGGATCTTCATCAGACAATTTAACCAATGCATCGGAAAGTTTATCTTGATCAGCTTTAGTTTTCGGCTCAATAGCAATTTGTATAACCGGCTCAGGGAATTTCATTTTTTCCAGAACAACTTTATCATCATCAGTACATAAAGTGTCACCGGTTCGTGTATGCTTTAATCCAACAATTGCAGCTATATCACCTGCTCTTACTTCGTCAAGATCTTCTCTCTTGTTTGCATGCATTAAGAGAATTCTACCAACTCGCTCCTTTTTATCGGAAACAGAATTATAGATGTATGATCCCGCTTTTAATTTTCCACTATAAACTCTAATATAGGTTAACTTACCAACATGCGGGTCAGTCATTATCTTAAATGCTAATGCAGTGAATTTTTCCTTTGTACCAATCTTTCTAATTACTTCATCATCTCTGTGAATATGATGAACTTTAAGGTCCTTTATATCAACAGGAGAAGGAAGAAGTTCCACGATTGAATCAAGTAATTTCTGAACTCCCTTATTCTTGAAAGAAGAACCGCATAAAACCGGAGTAATTTTTAATTCTTGAGTTGCAATCTTCAATACACTCTTCACTTCATCTTCGGTGATCTCTTCGCCTTCAAGATATTTTTCCAACAATGTATCATCAACGTCGGAAACCGCTTCCAGCATAATTGTTCTATACTTTTCAGCTACCGGAAGTAAATCTGAAGGAATATCATTATCCTCGTATGTAGCACCCAGAGTGTCTTCGTGATACATTCTTGCTTTCATGGTCATCAAATCAATTACGCCGGAAAACAAATCGCCTTCACCAATCGGTAAAGTAATAGGAATTGCATTCGCTCCTAATCTTGTTTTCATCATCTCTACTGCATTATAAAAATCAGCACCAACTCGGTCCATTTTATTTACGAATGCAATTCTAGGAACTTGATATTTGTCTGCTTGACGCCAAACTGTTTCAGACTGTGGTTCAACTCCGCCTACGGCACAAAAAAGTGCAACCGCACCATCCAATACTCTCAAAGAACGTTCAACTTCTACAGTAAAATCAACATGACCGGGAGTATCAATAATATTTATTTGATGTCCAAGCCAAAATGCTGTTGTAGCAGCACTTGTAATGGTGATTCCACGTTCCTTTTCCTGCTCCATCCAATCCATAGTTGCAGCGCCATCGTGAACTTCACCAATTCTATGTGATTTACCGGTATAGTATAAAATTCTTTCTGTTGTGGTAGTTTTGCCCGCATCTATGTGGGCCATAATACCTATATTTCTTACCTTTTCTAAATCTACTCTTTTGCTAGCCATCTACTCTTTTCATCCTCATCATCACTCAATCACTCAATCACTTTATCAATCTACCACTTGAAATGAGCAAAAGCTTTATTTGCCTCTGCCATCCTATGAACATCGTCCTTCTTCTTAACTGAAGCTCCTTCGCCATTAGCTGCTGCAATCAATTCACCTGATAATTTTGCAGCCATGGTTTTTTCTTTCCTATCTCTCGAATAGTTTCTGATCCAACGTAAAGCTAAAGCTATTCTTCTTTCAGGTCTAACTTCCATTGGAACTTGATAAGTTGCACCGCCGACTCTTCTGCTTCTCACTTCGACTAGTGGCTGAACATTATCAACAGCTTTTTTAAAAACCTCAATTGCAGGTTTCTTTGTTTTCTTTTCTATCAAATCAAACGACTGATATACTAATTCTCTCGAAGTAGATTTTTTACCATCCCACATCAAATAGTTTACAAACTTAGCTACCAATATGTCATTATATCTTGGGTCTGATTTAATATATCTTTTTTCTGCTCTTCTCTTTCTCATTTTTTTTTCTACTATTTTTTTGGTCTCTTAGTGCCGTATTTTGATCTACTTTTTTTACGTTCTTCAACACCGCTGGTATCAAGTGTACCGCGGATAATATGATAACGTACTCCAGGAAGATCTTTAATTCTTCCGCCTCTTATCAGTACGATAGAGTGTTCCTGTAAGTTGTGTCCTTCACCAGGAATATATGCTGTAACTTCAATACCGTTTGTCAGCCGCACCCTAGCGACCTTCCTTAATGCTGAGTTTGGTTTTTTAGGTGTAGTTGTATAAACCCTAGTGCACACACCGCGTTTCTGCGGACATGCCTGCAATGCCGGGGCTTTGTTTTTAGAAACAATTACCTTACGACCTTTTCTAACCAACTGATTTATTGTTGGCACTAAATTACCTCCATTAAAATACAAAGTGCTTAAAAATTCAGACTCTTAATATAGAATTATTATAAATTTATGTCAAGCCTGATAACTATTTATTTTTCTTCTTTTTCTTCTTTTTCTTCTATTTTTTCATCTTCTTCAACAGATTCCTCTACAACTTCCTCTGTCCCAAGAATGATATTGTCATATTTCTTTAAACCGGTACCGGCTGGAATTTTACCACCCATTACAACATTCTCTTTTAGACCGATTAGGTTATCAACTTTTGCCGCAATTGCTGCATTGGTTAACACTTTAGTGGTCTCCTGGAATGATGCTGCAGAGATGAAACTTTCCGTAGATAATGCCGCCTGGGTAATACCTAAAAGAACATTATCAAAAGTTGCCGGTTCAGCATCTCTAACTTCTAGTAAGAGTTTTTCTCTTCTTTCAAGGTCAGAGTTAACTTCACGCATTTTTGTTTTGGTGATGATATCACCCTTCTTATATTTTGAATCACCTGGATCAACGATAATAACCGAATCTACCATTTTTTGATTTTCATCGATAAGTCTAGCTCTATGAACAAGATCTTCCTCAATGAACGAAGTATCACCGGAAGTAATAATTCTTAATTTACGAAGCATCTGACGAACGATTACTTCAATATGCTTATCATTAAGCTTCACACCCTGTAAACGGTAAACGTCCTGAATTTCATTTACTAAATATTCCTGAACTGCGTTTGTTCCCCTGATCTTCAAAATATCGTGAGGATCAATTGGTCCGTCAGTTATCTTTTCACCGGCTGGAATTTCATCGCCTTCTTGCACCAGAATATGCTTTCCATAATTTACATTGTAAATTTGCTGGTCCATCGAGTCGAAAGAATCAACAATAATTTCCCTAGAACCTTTCTTTCTAGTGCCGAATTTAATTACACCTTCAATCTCCGAAACAACAGCCGGATCAATAGGACTACGAGCTTCAAATAACTCTGTTACTCTGGGAAGACCACCTGTAATGTCCCTACTCTTAGAAGCTGATTTTGATATTTTAGCCAGAATAGTGCCCGGTTCAGCAGTTGTATTTTCTTCAACAGACAAATATGCTCCGGTTGGAAGGTTGAAACTCTTTTCGTCGCCATTCTCATCAACAATAACAATACTTGGTGTAAGAGTTTTATCCTTGGATTCAATAACAACTTTTTGAACGTGACCAGTTTGCTCGTCAGCAATTTGCTTAATTGTTGAGTTATCAATCAGATCAATAAATTTAACTGTACCTCTAATATCTGTTAATATTACAGCGTTATAAGGGTCATGATTATAAAGCGGCTGACCTTTTTTGATCTTCATTTGATCATCCACCAATATAATCGCTCCGTACGGAATGTCATATTTTTTGATCTGCCTATCATCATCATCAAAAATTCCTATTGAACCTCTTCTGCCTGTTACAACTTTAACATTTCCTAAGAAATCTTTTCTTTCAACAAAATTGATCTTCTCGAAAACGACCCTTCCGTCAGCACTTGATTCAACTTGAGACTGACTTGCAATACGAGATGAAGTACCGCCCAAATGGAACGTCCTTAATGTAAGCTGAGTACCAGGCTCGCCAATTGACTGTGCTGCAATAATACCGACAGCTTCACCTACTTCAACAAGATGACCAGTGGTTAAGTTTCTGCCGTAACATTTTGAACAAATTCCTCGTTTCGATTCACAAGTTAAAGCTGTTCTGATGAACACAGCATCAATTGAAGCATCATCTACTTGTTCAGCAGATTCTTCTGTGATCAATTCTCCAGCTTCAACTATTATTTCGTCTGTTCGAGGATCATAAATATCTTCCTGAGCAACACGCCCTGTAATACGCTCAGCTAAAGGTTCTCTTTCCAATTCAATATCTTTAATAGCAGATACACTAACACCCCTAATCGTACCACAATCTACTTCCGAGATGATAACATCCTGCGCTACGTCAGTCAATCGTCTTGTTAGGTAACCCGCGTCAGCAGTCTTCAACGCTGTATCAGCCAACCCTTTACGAGCACCGTGAGTAGAGATAAAATACTCTAACACAGATAAACCTTCTTTAAAGTTTGCAACAATCGGATTCTCAATGATCTCACCGGATTGACCGGAAAGTGATTTCTGAGGTTTCATCATCAAACCGCGCATTCCAGCTAACTGACGAACCTGTTCTTGAGAACCTCTAGCACCGGAATCGACCATCATATGCAGCGGATTAAATCCACCTTGGTCAGTTCTGATCTTATCCATCAAGGATTTTGCAACATTATTTGTAGTATGAGTCCATACGTCAATTATCTTATTATATCTTTCAGCATCAGTAATAAATCCTTGATCATGCTCGTTCAGAATTTGTGATACTTTCTTGTTTGAATCATCAATTAATTTAACTTTTTCTTCCGGTACAAGCATATCACTAAAACTGATTGAAATACCAGCCATAGTTGAATATCTGAAACCCAGTTCCTTAAGAGCATCTAAGAATTTTGCAGTAACTTCATTACCAAGTTCAACAAACATTTTGTAAATGAATCCGCTAAATACTTTTTTAATAAGAAGTTCATTCCAAAAGCCCATTTCTTCGGGAACGATCTGATTGAAAATCACACGCCCAACTGTTGTATCAACAAAATCATCATTAATTTTAACTTTAATTTTTGCATGTAATTCAACAGCTTCATTATCATAAGCGATCAAAACTTCATCGATATCGCCGAAGATCATTCCTTCACCTCTGGCACCGGCTTTTACTTTCGTAAGGTAGTAGCATCCTAAAACAATATCCTGGGTAGGAACAACAATAGGGCTTCCATTCTGCGGAGAAAGAATATTATGGCTCGAAAGCATTAAGATAGAAGCTTCCAATTGCGCTTCCGGTGAAAGCGGTACATGAACAGCCATCTGATCACCGTCAAAGTCGGCATTAAACGCAGTACAAACCATAGGATGAAGCTGAATTGCTTTACCGTCAATCAATATCGGCTGAAACGCCTGAATACCTAATCTATGCAACGTAGGAGCACGGTTCAGCAGAATAGGATGACCTTCGATCAATCTTTCAAGAATATCCCAGATCATCGGCTCTTTTCTGTCAACAGCCTTACGCGCACTTTTAACAGTTTTATAAAATCCGCGCTCAATCAATTTTCTGATAACAAACGGTTTGAAAAGCTCAATTGCCATATCTTTAGGAAGACCGCACTGATGTAATTTCAATTCAGGACCAACAACAATAACCGAACGACCGGAATAATCGACACGTTTTCCGAGTAGATTCTGACGGAAACGTCCCTGCTTCCCTTTTAACATATCACTAAGCGATTTCAGCGGTCTGTTACCATCGCTTCTTACAGCACTTGCTCTTCTCGAGTTATCAAATAATGCATCAACCGCTTCTTGAAGCATTCTTTTTTCATTTCGAAGAATTACTTCCGGAGCTTTAATTTCAATAAGTCTTTTTAATCTATTATTTCTAATGATTACTCTGCGATAAAGATCATTCAGATCACTAGTAGCAAATCTACCGCCTTCAAGTGGAACAAGAGGTCTTAATTCCGGAGGAATAACCGGCAGAATGCTTACTATCATCCATTCCGGTTTATTCATTACCTTCCCTTCATGCTCTCTAAATGATTCCAATACGCGAAGACGTTTCAACAGATCGTTGCGTTTCTGCTGTGAAGTTTCATCTTTCAGTCTATCCTTCAACTCTCTGAAAGTCTCTTCAACATTGATGGTCTTTAATAACTCCTTAACTCCTTCACCACCAATTTTCGCAAGAAACTTCTTTGGATCGTCATGTTCAAGCGCATCGTTATCATAATCTAAAGAGGATTGAATTTCATAATACTGATCCTCTGAAATCAGATCCTTGAACTGAAGACCAGTTGTTCCCGGATTAATTACAACATACGATTCATAATAAATAATTTTTTCGAGTTCTTTGGTTTTCATTCCAATAATATTGCCGATTTTGGACGGCAGTGCTTTAAAAAACCAAATATGCACAACCGGGACAGCCAAGTTGATATGTCCCATTCGCTCTCTTCTAACACTTTTTAAGGTTACTTCAACACCGCATCTATCGCACACAATTCCTTTGTATCTAATACCTTTATATTTACCACAGGCACATTCCCAATCTTTAACGGGACCAAATATCTTCTCACAGAATAAACCGTCTTTTTCAGGTCTATAAGATCTATAATTAATAGTTTCCGGTTTAGTTACCTCACCATGAGATCTTGAAAGAATATCATCTGGACTAGCTAAACTAATAGTTAGTTTGTCTATGGTTTTTATTTTCGATTCTTGAGTTCTGAATCTCATAAATTATCTCCTTAAAACTTTGTTAATTTAGTTCAACTAGTTAATCTTAATATTTAGTCCTAAGCCTTGTAATTCTTTAATTAAAACATTGAAAGCTTCCGGAATATTTGGACGACCGAAATTTTCGCCCTTCACAATTGCCTCATATGTTTTAGCTCGACCTATAACATCATCACTTTTAACTGTTAAAATTTCCTGCAACACATTTGAAGCACCGTAGCCTTCAAGCGCCCAAACTTCCATTTCCCCGAATCTCTGACCGCCGAACTGAGCTTTACCACCAAGCGGCTGCTGAGTAATAAGAGAATATGGACCAATTGAACGAGCATGGAGCTTATCATCAATCATATGTCCAAGTTTTAACATATATATATAACCGCACGTAACTTTTTGATGAAATTTACTTCCGGTTCTGCCGTCAACAAGTGTAATTTTACTACCTACAGGAAGCTCGGCTTCTTCGAGGAATTCCTCAACATCTTCAAAACCGGCACCGTCAAAAACAGGAGTTTCAAATTTTACTCCCAGTTTTTTACCTACCCAGCCGAGTGCAGTTTCATATAACTGACCCAAGTTCATTCGGGAAGGTACGCCAAGCGGATTAAGTACGATATCAATCGGTGTCCCGTCTTCAAGATAAGGCATATCTTCTTTCGGAACTATTTTAGCTACAACACCTTTGTTACCATGGCGCCCAGCCATTTTATCTCCTACTTGAAGTTTTCTTTTCTTTGCAATATAAACTTTTGCAAGCTGTACAACTCCCGGAGATAACTCATCACCGCTCTGTATATTTAATTTCATTCGTTTAAAATCTCCTTCGTAATCAGCAAGAATACTGAAGTAATTACTGAAGAGAGTTTTTATCATCTTGTTAGTTTCTTCATCATCAAACCATTCCAAGGTGTAATCTAATTTAGTTACATCTTCAATTTCTTCAAATGTGTTTTCTTTGATCACTGAATTGTTTCGTAATACAACAGTGCTATCAAGATCTCTGATACCTGTAGTTGTTTTACCATCCGAAATTCTCTGGAGTTTATCAACCAGTTTAGAATAAAGATTTGACCTTTTAACTTCTAACTGATGTTCAATTTTTTCAATTTCAACTTTTTCCTGCTTTTTAGCTTCAGGATCTCTTCTTTTTCTACTGAATAGACGAGTTTTAATAACTATACCTTTTAATCCGGGAGGCGCCTTAAGCGAAGCATCTTTCACATCACCAGCTTTATCACCAAAAATTGCCTTTAGTAATTTCTCTTCAGGTGTCGGATCAGTTTCACCCTTAGGAGTGATTTTACCAATCAAAATGTCACCTTCTTTAATTTCGGCACCTTCCATAATAATTCCACGCTCGTCAAGATTTTTTGTAGCTTCTTCACTTACGTTTGGAATATCTCTGGTTAATTCCTCTTCACCTCGTTTTGTTTCTCTAACCTGAAGCTCAAATTCCTCAATATGAACAGATGTAAATTCATCATCGGCAACTATTCGCTCACTTATAATAATAGCATCTTCAAAGTTATAACCTCGCCAAGGCATGAAAGCAACAAGGACATTTTTACCAAGCGCTAATTCACCTTTATCAATTGCCGGTCCGTCGGCTAATACATCCCCTTTTTTAATTTTCTGACCTGTTTTAACAATGGATTTTTGATTGAAGCAAGTTTCCTGGTTAGTTCCGTTGAACTTTATCAATGAATATTCAACTCTTCTTTCATCATCAAAAGAGGTTAACGATTTATAACTATTAGGATCTGAATCATATTTAATAATTATTTTTTCCGCATCAACATATTCAACAACACCATTGTCTTCAGCAATAACTATTGATTTAGAATCTTGTGCAACTTTGTATTCCATACCGGTACCAACAAGTGGAGCTTCCGGCATTAATAACGGAACTGCCTGACGCTGCATGTTAGAACCCATTAAAGCTCTATTAGCATCATCATGCTCAAGGAATGGTATCAAAGAAGCGCCGGCGCTTACAAGCTGTGACGGAGCAACATCCATATAATGAACATTCTCCGGAGGTACAACTGGAAACTCACCTCGTTTACGACATTTAACTCTTTCGAGAATAAATTTTCCCTGCTCATCAATAGGAGCATTAGCTTGTGCAATTGTGTATTCATCTTCCTGATCTGCACTTAAATAATCAACACTTTTAGAAACCTTTCCTTTCACTACTTTCCTGTAAGGAGTTTCTAAAAATCCAAAATGGTTCACTCTGGCATACAAAGTAAGTGATGAAATCAAACCGATATTCGGACCTTCCGGCGTTTCAATAGGACATAAACGACCATAATGTGAATGATGCACGTCACGAACCTCAAAACCTGCTCGCTCTCTTGTTAAACCTCCAGGTCCAAGAGCCGAAACTCTTCGTTTATGCGTCAATTCAGATAACGGATTTGTCTGATCCATAAACTGAGATAACTGGTTAGTACCAAAAAATGCATTGATCACGCTGCTTATCGTTCTTGCATTCACAAGATCTTGAGGCTGCATATTTTCTGTATCACGCATGTTCATACGTTCTTTAATTGTACGGGACATTCTTGCGAGACCAACATTATACTGTTGCATTAGCTGTTCGCCAACAGTTCTTACTCTTCTATTACCCAAATGGTCAATATCGTCAACTGTTACATTACCATTTTTGAGATGAATAATGTTTTCCATAATTGAGATAATATCTTCATTTGTAAGAACACGAACATCTTTTGGAATATCTAATCCGAGTTTATCATTCATTCTAAAACGACCAACCTCGCCGAGGTCGTATCTTTTTTCGTTGAAGAATAATTTCTCGATCAAAGATTGTGCTGTTTCCACATCAGGAGCTTCACCTGTACGCAATTGTCTGTATATTGCATAAAGAGCTTCTTCTTTATTCGTAGATGTATCCTTTTTAAGAGTATTTAGAATAAGATCTTGATCCGGATTTGCTTCAGCAACAATAACTCTTATTTTTTTGATATCGGAGGCTTTGATATTATCGATAACTTCTTCGGTCATATCACCATCTTTGGTAACAAAAATTTCACCGGTACTTGTATCAATAACATCTTCGGAAGAAATTCTGCCTCTATGAATTTCATAGTCTAAATCTTTAACGTTGATTTCTTCAACTAAATTGAAAAGATTTAGAATTTCTTCATCGGTTTCATAGCCTAGTGCACGTAAAAGAGTAGTTGCCGGAAATTTCTTTCTACGATCGATATAAACATACATTATATGATTAATATCAGTGGCAAATTCTACCCAGCTTCCGCGGAATGGGATAATTCTAGCTGAATAAATCGGTGTTCCGTTCGGATGAACCGTTTGCGCAAAAGCAACACCCGGCGAACGATGCAATTGACTCACAACAACTCTTTCGGCACCGTTTATAATAAAAGTTCCTCGATCTGTCATAAAAGGGAGATTACCAAGGTAAACTTCTTGTTCAATAGAGTTTACATATTCTTCAGTTTCATCATCTCTAGTAGATAATCTTAACTTTGCTTTAAGAGGAGCACTAAATGTTAGTCCTCTTTCCTTACACTCACGAATTGAAAAACGAGATTTTTCAATATTGTAGTCGATAAAATCTAACCTGTAAAACTCCTTGTTATCAAATATCGGAAAATTTGTATTAAATACATTTTGAATACCCTTATTCTCTCTTTGATCTCTGGGTACATCTCTTTGTAACAATTCTTCAAACGACTCAAGCTGTATATTCAATAAGTCCGGTTGTTTAATGGCAGGAATAATGGACTCAAAAGTAATACGGTTAGTCGTCCTGTTAATTTTATGTTTATCCAACCCTGACCTCCCTAAATAATGGAAATTTATCTTTAATTTTTTAACTTCAACGAAATACAAATTGGTAAGACGGACTACACCGTCTTACCAATTTCAATAAATAGCGTTTTTTATATGGAATAAAGGAATTATTTAACTTCTACAGTTGCGCCGACTTCTTCAAGCTCTTGCTTAATTTTTTCAGCTTCTTCTTTTCCAACTGCTTCTTTAACAGGGTTAGGACAAGTATCAACCAATTCCTTAGCTTCTTTTAATCCTAAACCAGTGTGAGCTCTAACAACTTTAATTACGTTGATTTTTTTCTCACCAAAAGCAGTTAAAATAACATCAAATTCTGTTTTTTCTTCAGCAGCAGCGCCACCTTCTGCAGGAGCAGCGACTCCGCCCATAACAATAGGAGCGGCAGCTGTAACACCGAATTCATCTTCTAAAGCTGTTTTTAACTCAGAAGCTTCAACTAATGTAAGCTCTTTGATTTTTTCTACGATTTCTGCGATTTTTTCTGACATTTTTATTTCTCCTTGAAATATATTTTGTTTTCTATAAAATTTATGCGGCTTTTGTTTTACCTACTTCATCAATAACGCTTACCAGATCTCTGATAACTGCATTCAATGCGCCAACAATTCCTGATGCCGGAGCTGCAATACTACCTACAATACTTGACATTACTTCTTCCTTAGTAGGCATAGAAGCAAGTACTTTAAGTTGATCGTCGCCATAGAATACTGATTCTATGTAACATCCTTTGAATGTTAATTTTTTAGCAGTATCATTGAATTTTTTGATGATTTTAGCAGGGGCAACAAAATTTTCGCCAGCAAATGCAATTCCTACCATACCTTCCAATAGGTCATTCAGCTGATCATATTCGTCAAGTTCTTCAATTGCTTTTTTAACAAGAGTATTTTTAAATATCTTGTAAGTAATATCTTCCTTGAGGAATTCACGACGTAAACCGTTGATTTCATCAACATTTACACCATGATAGTCAACTAAATAAATAGCAGAAGCATTACTAAAGTTCTCTTTAATTTGAGATACCATCTCTATTTTTTCTGACTTATTCATTTTGTCCCTAATTCAGTTTAATAACTGTACATGTTAATTAGTTTTAGAAGCATTATATATATAATAATGAGTGCGTATTCTATTTCGATGTTGCAGTTTCATCTTTTGAAATCTGCATTCCAGGTCCCATCGTGCTCGAAAGATAAAGACTTTTAACATATTGTCCTTTAGTGCTTGATGGTCTCATTTTTATGATTTTTTGTAAAAATGCTCGTGCATTTTCTACTAATTCTTCCGTTTCAAAATTTAATTTCCCCAGACTTGTATGAACAATTCCAGTTCTGTCGACACGGAATTCAATTTTACCGGCTTTAACTTCTTTTACAGCGCTGGCAACATCATTTGTAACAGTTCCGCTTTTAGGGTTAGGCATCAATCCTTTCGGACCTAAAATACGTCCTAACTTACCTAATTCCGACATTGTATCGGGAGCTGCGACTATTACATCAATATCTGCCCAACCGTCTTTTATCTTGTCAAGATATTCTTCGAACCCGGCATAATCAGCACCGGCTTCCAAAGCATCGTCGGCTTTAGAACCTTTTGCAATAACCAAAACCTTTACTTCTTTACCGGTTCCGTTCGGAAGAGTTACAGTTCCTCGAATCATCTGATCGGCATGTCGCGGATCGACACCTAATCTGATAGCACAATCTAAAGATTCTGTAAATTTAACTTTTGATTTCTCTTTTAGGATGCTTATTGCATCTTCAAGACTGTATTCTTTTTTCAAGTCAATCGATTCTCTAAGGGATTTTACTCTCTTTGATACTTTCATTTTCTATCCAACCTAATTTTTAAACTTTAATAATTAATCAACAACCGTTATACCCATACTTCGCGCAGTACCCGCAATCATATTGATTGCATGATCTATATCATTTGCATTCAAGTCCGGCATTTTAGTTTCAGCAATTTCTTGCAATTGAGTTCTAGTTACTTTAGCTACTTTAATTTTATTTGGCTCCGAGGAACCTTTGTCCAAATTCAAAGTCTTCATTAATAATACTGCCGCAGGAGGAGTTTTTGTTATAAACGTGAATGATTTATCAGCATAAACCGTTATAACCACAGGAATCTTTAATCCTCCTTTATCAGCAGTTTTTGCATTAAACTGCTTGCAGAATTCCATAATGTTAACACCTTTTTGTCCTAACGCCGGACCAACCGGTGGCGATGGATTTGCCTGACCGGCAGGAATTTGCAATTTAATGTATCCACTGATTTTCTTTGCCATAATTTTAACCTATATTATATTTTATTTCTCTAATTCCGCTTGAACAAAGTCTATTTCAACAGGAGTTTTTCTGCCGAAAATAGACACCATAACTTTGATCTTCATTTTCTCTTCGTTAACTTCTTCAATAATTCCGGAGAAGTTATTGAACGGTCCATCGACTATTTTTATGAAATCACCGGCACGGAAAATTGTATCGGTTTTTTCAGTTTCTTCATTCTGCGTTATCCTTCCAACAATTCTTTTAACTTCTGCCGGCTGCAACGGTGCAGGATTATTCTGATTTCCGAGAAACCCCATAATTGAAGGAGTATTAACAATAAAATCTTTTACCTTGTTATCCAATTCTGCACTTATTAAGATATAACCCGGGAAGAAATTTCTTGTCTTGCTCTTTTTCTTGCCGTCTTTAACTTCGAATATTTTTTCAGTCGGTACCAAAACTTCATAGATACGATCTCTCAAATATTCGTTATCACGTAATTCAGCATCAATAAGATTCTTGACCTTATTTTCGTGACCGGAAAAAGTTCGTACAACATACCATTTATGCTCTGTGTTTTCTTCCACTTTTAGAATAATCCTTTAAATAGTTGAGCCACTATCATATCTATTAGATATGTGAATGCAGCAATAATTAAACAAGTTACAATAACAACGACAGTGGACTCTTTTAACTCGTCTTTTGTCGGCCAAGTAACTTTTTTCATTTCCTTGACAACATCATTAAAAAAATTTACAATCTTCTCTTTCATACAATATTTACCAAATTTGATTCATAGCACGTCAGGAGGGATTCGAACCCCCAACCTGCGGTTTTGGAGACCGCTGCTCTGCCAATTGAGCCACTGACGTATTATTTTGTTTCTTTAAATATTACGTGTTTACGAACTACAGGATCGTATTTTTTATACTCAACTCTACCGGGATGCTCTCTTTTATTCTTTCTAGTAACATATCGATATCCTGTACCAGCGGTACTTTCCAAAATTATATTCTGTCTTGCATTTTTAGCTTTTGCCATTTTCTTCTCCGCAAAAAACTTACTTTATAAAATTTAAATACTTTCTTAACTTTTTAGCTCATCTTTTATCAGAACATGCTCTACCGACTGAGTTACGTCAGTCTAATCTTTAGAAGCAAAATTCTGAATATTCTTGATAACTCACTTCTTATATAAAATAATTATCAAGTTTTACCAATATGTCAAAATTAGTGAGCTGACGACCGGGATTGAACCGGTGACCTCATCCTTACCAAGGATGTGCTCTACCGACTGAGCTACGTCAGCCTAATCCTTAGAGCAAGAGATGCATTTAACTTTGGTTAAAGTTTACCGTCTTTAAGCAAGTGGAGTTTCTTTCCAATACCCTTTTGAGATTTTAGAAATCTTTCTCTTCTTACTGCTTCGCTTCGCGTCTCATACTCTTCATAATATTCCAAAATCCATGGCTGATATCTTGTCGTCCATCTGGCTTTTGAACTATTATGTACTTCAATTCTTTTATGAACATCTTTAGTTGAACCGATATAATAAACATCGGCAACTTTGCTTTTCAATATTATATACGGAAAAAACCCATGAGCGGGAGACGGGGCTCGAACCCGCAACCAACAGCTTGGAAGGCTGTGACTCTACCAATTGAGTTACCCCCGCCTATAATTTCATTACTTTTAGAACAAAGAACTCTTACATCCCAATTAAACAATTTTAAAAGGAATTAAGATCAATAACCTATTTAATTTGAATATTCAACTGAAGTACGAATTTGAATAGGCTCCAAACTCTCCTTCAACTTGATTCTGCACTGTGTGGGCTTGCCCACTTTTGTTCGAATCATTAATTCTAACAAAATTTGGTGGGCAGGGAGGGAATCGAACCCCCTCAGGCTTTGCCAACGGATTTACAGTCCGCCCCGACTCTCCAACTTCGGCGCCTGCCCCGAAATCGTGTATTTAAAAATAAACGAGCTACAAATATATAGGGATTTTTTTTTTAATGCAAGAATACAAATC
>QILJ01000107.1 GCA_003233295.1 Ignavibacteria bacterium
GATTTTTACAAAGAGTTAAACGAACTCAATAAAATTGCCAGAAAATTAAGGGAGAATAGACATAGAAAAGGAAGTATAAATTTTTCCAGACCCGAAGTTAAATTTCAATTGGACGATAACGGGAAACCTATTGCAGTTGAAATAAAAGTTTCAAAAGAAAGTAATAAACTAATTGAAGAACTGATGCTGCTTGCAAACAGAACAGTTGCGGGACATTTTAGCAAAGGAGATTTGAGATCGCCTATCCCCTTTGTTTATCGTGTGCATGATAAACCCGACGAAACCAAGTTGTTTGAGTTTGCAACATTTGTAAAATCGCTAGGATATAATTTCAATTTAAGAAGCAAAAATTTATCTAAGGAATTTCAGATGTTGTTGGAGCAAGTAAAAGGAACCGCTGAAGAAGCTGTAGTAAATGAAATTGCTATTAGGACAATGGCAAAAGCTATTTACTCCAATACGAATATCGGACACTACGGTTTAGGCTTTAAATACTATACACATTTTACTTCCCCAATACGAAGATTCCCTGATCTTATAGTTCATTTGCAGTCATATTATTACCTTGAAAATAATAATAATCCTTTATATTCTTCGGATGAGTTACAGGAAATTTGTGAGCATTGTTCTTTGCAGGAAAAGAATGCCGTTAATGCCGAGAGATTGTCGGTTAAATTAAAGCAGATTGAATTCCTAAAAGACAAATTAGGCGAGGATTTCGAAGGTATAGTTTCCGGTGTAACTAATTTCGGTCTTTTTGTTGAAGTCAGCGAAAATCTTGCCGAAGGTCTTATAAGACTTAGTGATATTGATGACGACTATTATGAATTTGATGAAAAGAATTATTCGCTTATAGGAAGACGAACAAAAAAAGTTTATAGATTAGGAGATAAAATAACAGTAAAATTAATCAGAGTTGATGAAGAAAGAAGAGAAGTTGATTTTCTTATAGTTGAATAATATTTACTGTTGGTCAGCAGTTATGAAGTTTTTAAAGTTAAATATCCTATTTATTTTTTTAACTAGCTCAATTATATTCGGGCAATTTGGACAGAACAAGGTTCAGTACAAGGATTATAATTGGGTTTATATTCAAACAAAGCACTTTGATATTTACTTTTCCGAAGAAGGAAAAGTAAATGCGGAGTTTGCCGCTGCCGCTGCCGAAGATGCTCTCGACAATATCCAACAAAGGTTGGACTACCAGATTAACAATAGAATTTCTATTATCATTTATAATTCTCACAACGATTTTCAGGAAACTAACACGACAGATTCCTATTTAGGACAAGGTACCGGCGGCTTTACCGAACCATTTAAGAACAGAGTTGTGATCCCTTTTGAAGGATCATACAAAAAATTCCGACATGTTGTTCATCATGAGTTAGTTCATGCTGTTATGCGTGATATGCTTTATGGCGGAACTATTCAAAACATTGTTGCAAAAGGAATTAACCTTCAACTGCCGCATTGGTATCATGAAGGTATGGCGGAATATCTATCTAGCGATTGGGAAACCAATTCCGATATGTTCATACGAAATGCGATAATTAATGATTTCCTCCCTGATATTAAAGATTTATCAGGATATTTTGGATATAGAGGCGGGCAATCGGTAATGAAATTTATTGCCGATAAATATGGAAAAGAAAAAATCGGCGAATTGCTGCAGCGGATTAACGATCTGAATAGTTTTGAAGGCGGGTTGAGAGCTACTATCGGTTTAAATCTTGAAGAGCTGAATGAACAATGGAAGAAAGAAATGAAAATTCAGTATTGGCCTGATATCGCTTCACGAGAAGAACCGGACGACTTTTCCAGAAGATTGACTGACAATAAAAAGGGTATAGGATTTTATAATACAAGTCCGGCAATTTCACCGAACGGTGATAAGATGGCGTTCATTTCCGATAGAGATATTTATTTAGATGTTTATGTCAGAAGTGTCAAAAATAAGGACGATATTGAAAGAGTAGTTAGCAGCGGTACTACTTTTGATTTTGAAGAGCTGAACGTTCTTTATCCTACATTAACCTGGTCACCAGATAATACTCATATTGCGCTATCATTAAAGCAGGGCGGAGATGATGTGATCACCGTAATTGATGTGGAGAACGAGGAATACAACAATTTACCTTTTAAAATGCCAGGAATAGAATCGGTCAGTTGGTCGCCTGATGGAAAAAAGATCGCATTCAATGGTCACGATGCTAAACAATCTGATATTTACGTATATGATTTCGATAAAAAAGAAGTACATAAAGTCACTGACGATATCTTCACAGATGATGAACCTACATGGGGACCAAAAAGTGATATGATATTTTTCTCATCTGATCGAGGTGCAATTCTAGATAGTTCGATGATGGGCGATGATTTTAATATATATTATCACGATTATAAACAACTTGACCTTTACCAAGTAAATTTAGATACAAAGCAGATAACCAGATTAACTGATTGGGAATTTAGTGACGAAAGAGATGCCGTAGTTTCGCCTGAAGGAGATCAGATACTTTTTACTTCTGATAAGAACGGTATTACAAATATTTATAAAAAGCCGATAGTATTTAAAGAAGGAACTGATAAAAGCAGAATAGAAGATCTGAAAGCTGTACCAATCACAAATTCTCTAAATCCTTTAGAGCAGCTTTCACTATCTAAGGATGGAATGAAATTGATCTATACTTCACTTTTCAAAAAAGGATATAATATTTTTTTAATAGACGATCCTTTTGATTTAGAAATTGATCTAGATTCATTAAAGTTAACTCCATTTATGGCTCACGTTATAGCAAAAAGTGAAGGATTGATTCCTGATATCTCATTCTTCGCAGATTCACCATTACAATCAATTGAAAATGATTCTACAAAAACTAAGATAGCTTCAAAAAAGGGTAGGAAAAAAGAAGAAGATAAAAAGAGAAGAAGTTTCATATTTACAGGCAATTTAGTAACCGAGACTGAGAAAGACACAACAAAATCCGATTACAGCAACTATATTTTCGGCACTGAGGAAAACAGCAATACGGAAAACCCTGATAGCGAAAAAACCGGGCAAGAATTATTTGCTGATAAACTTGATAAGAACGGGAATTATCTTGTCAATAGATACAAGATCAATTTTACTCCCGACTTGATATATGCAAATGCCGGCTGGAGTACAATGTATGGATTAATTGGCACAACCGTTATGTCTTTTAGTGATGTTCTTGGTAATCATAGATTAGTAGGACTTACAGGCTTTCAAATTGATCTTAAGAATAGCGACTATGGACTTTCTTACTATTACTTAGCAAAAAAAATAAATTATAGTGTAGAAGCATTTCATACTGCACGGTTTGTTTATTTATACCGGGGATTATATACCTACCTATATCGTTTCCGTAACTACGGAGGTCTGGTTTCTGCAAGTATTCCTTTAAATCGTTTTTACCGTTTTGAAACCAGTTTTGCTGCAATTAATGTTACTTCAGAGAACCTCGACAATATGTTTGAACCGATGGAAAGAATTTTTTACTTTTTACCGTCGGTCAGTTTCGTACACGATAATACAATGTGGGGATATTACTCCCCTATTCAAGGTACACGATATAAAGCCACAGTTTTCGGGAACTTGGGATTCAGTGACTCACGCAAGAGTTTTTATTCTGTCACTTGGGATTTCAGGAAATATATAAGATTTCTATTTGACAACTCTCTCGTTTTAAGATTCTCCGGAGGATATTCCGGCGGAAATAATCCACAGCGATTTATGCTCGGCGGAACTTCCAACTGGATCAATCGTTCATTTGCAACAGGAACCTTGCCGATACGTAATGCATCTGATTTTGCATTTTTAACTCCGGCAATGCCTTTGCGCGGTTATAGATATGGAGAACAGCTTGGTACAAAATATGTGTTAATGAATATTGAATTGCGATTACCGATTATCAGGTATCTTTTAGCCGGACCAATCATACCAATATTTTTCCAAAATGTGATTGGAACCGCATTTGTTGATGTGGGAACTGCATGGACAAAAAATCAGGAACTTAAATTTTCTTTCAAACATTCATATCAAGATTACTCAAAAGGAATGTTGATCGGAACAGGATTTGGAGCAAGAACTTTTCTGTTATTCTTCTTACTCCGAGTTGATGTTGCGTGGGCTTACGACGGCAGTAACTTCTCAACACCTAAATACTACTTTTCTCTTGGCGTAGATTTTTAACTTATGTCGATTTTTTCTCCTCTGTTTTCTTAATGTCTTTTTTATCAGAATTATTTACTGTTGACTTTGTATTATCCGATTTTGTTCCATTGGATTTGTTTTTCTTATAATCAGTTTCATAAAAACCATTACCTTTAAATATTGGCGTCAAACCTGTACCAATAAGCCTGACTAATTTACCACCGCATTTTTTACAAACCTTTAAAGGTTCATCAGTCATTTTTTGAAAATATTCAAAAGTATCATTGCATTCTTTACACTTATAATCGTATGTTGGCATAATTTCCTCACAAAATTTGACTTGCAACTTAATCAGATGATTTTAAAAAAGAAAATTTTTTCTTTAATAGTAAAATTTTAATTACTACTTTAACTTTAGAAAAATTATATTGTTTCATTGTCAGATTAAAAAAATTCAAATATTGCTTTACCTGCAACTATTTGTTATATTTAGCTTTTGTCTTAAATTTTGTTATACTTAGATGACCGAGCCGCAATTAATTATTTTCTCCGGGAGTTCAAACCCGGAACTAACAAGAAAGATTTGTGATTATTTAAATTTAACCGAAGGTCTCCTGGAATTAAAGCGATTCAGCGACGGAGAGATTTGGGCAAAGTATAAAGAGAATATTCGCGGTAGAGACGTATATATTGTCCAGTCTACCATGCCTCCGGCAGAAAATTTAATGGAACTCCTTATCCTTCTTGATGCAGCAAAAAGATCTTCTGCCCGAAGAGTTACCGCTGTAATTCCTTATTTTGGATATGCCAGGCAAGATAGAAAGGATCAGCCTCGAGTTGCAGTTACTGCAAAATTAGTTGCCGATATTATTACAAAAGCCGGAGCAGATAGAGTCATTACTATGGATCTACATGCAGCGCAGATCCAAGGATTTTTTGATATTCCGCTGGATCATCTTTATGCTTCTCCTATTTTTACAGAGGTGTTCAAAGAAAAGCGTTACGATAATTTAGTTATCGTTTCACCAGATGTCGGCGGAATTAAAATTGCACGTTCATATGCAAAGCGCTTAAAAGCCGGATTGGTATTGATTGATAAACGTCGTCCGAATCATAACAAAGCTGAAGTTATGAATATAATTGGAGATGTTGATGGGAAAGATATTTTATTAGTAGATGATCTGATTGATACCGGCGGAACGTTTGCTGCCGCTATTTCCGCTTTGAAAAAGAGAGGCGCCAATAATATATACGGGGCAATAACTCATCCGCTTCTTTCGGGTGAGGCAGTGGAAAAAATTGAAAATAGTGAGTTGAGTAAATTGTATGTAACAGATACAATTCCTATAAGGGAATTAAAACCCGATTATAAGATTGAGGTTAGATCTTCGGCAGAACTTTTTGCCGAGGCTATTATCAGATCACATTATGATGAATCAATTAGTTCACTTTTTGACGTAGATAAAAGTTAGAATATAAATAAACGGAGAGAAAAATGGCAGAGATTACATTAACTGCAAAGAAACGAGAGATTAGCAACAAAGGGGCTAATAAAGAGATGAGAAGAAACGGTGTTATTCCGTGTATCTATTATTCAAAAGATAAAGAGCCTATTGCATTTTCTGTTGAAGAAGTTGCACTGAAACCATTAGTTTATACTTCCCAAGCACACATTATAAATTTAACATTCGAGAATGAAGAGCCAATCGGAGCTATTATTAAGGATGTTCAATTCGATCCTGTTACTGATAGAGTTGTTCATGCTGATTTCCATGGTGTAACTCTTGGTCAGATGATTGATGTTCAGATCCCCATAAATATTATCGGCAGCGCTGCTGGTGTTAAGGAGGGCGGTATGATACAGCAGAACATTCATAAGTTGGATGTGGAATGTTTACCTCGAAATATTCCCCAGCATCTTGATATTGATGTTTCAGAATTAGAAATTGGTGACTCAATCCATATCAGAGACCTCAACTTTGAGGATATAAATATATTGAGTCACGAAGATACAATTGTTATTTCAGTTGTTGCTCCTCGTGCAGAAGAAGTTGAGGAAGAAGTTGAAGAAGTTGAAGGTGAAGAAACAGCAGAACCGGAAGTGATTGCCAAGGGTAAAGCTGACGAAGAAGAGAATAAAAAAGAATAATTTTAAGTTGAAAACAATTATTGGATTGGGCAATCCTGGTAAAAGATATCAATTTACCAGGCATAATATCGGGTTTATCATCGTGGATGCATTTGCCCAGAAGCACAATCTTGAATTTTCACCTGGCAAAGGTGATTATTATTTCGTGGGAAGTGTTTTAGACACCTCCCATTTTAATTTATATAAGCCAACTACTTATATGAATTTAAGCGGTATTGCTGTAAAACAAATTATTGAAAATGATAATGTTGAGCTTGATGAAATTCTGATTATTTCAGATGACATTAATTTGGATACCGGAAAAATCCGAATTAGAGAATCAGGTGGAGATGGTGGACATAATGGTCTTTCTTCAGTAATTTATCATTTGAATTCAGATAAATTTTTAAGGCTCCGTTTCGGGGTTGGTAACGATTTTGAAGAAGGAAAAATGCCCGATTATGTTTTACAAAATTTCTATGAAAATGAATGGGAAATAATTAGATTCAATGTCAATTTTTCTGTTTCATTGATAGAACAGTTTATTATTGGCGGCAAACAATTAATGTTGAATTATTTCAGCAAAGAGCAAATCAAAAATAATAATTCTAAACTTTAAGGAGATTAGGAGAAATACTTATGGAGCAACTAATTTATATTATTCCGTTTTTAGGCGTACTGGCTCTAATTTATTCAGTTATAAAGAGTAAATGGATATCAAAGCAAAGTACCGGAACCGAAAAGATGGCTACTATTTCAAAGCATATTCAGGATGGTGCTATTGAATTTCTTAGAACAGAATACAAAGTTTTAGCTGTATTTGTAGTTGCAGTTGCGCTAATACTTAGCGTTTCAAATTCCGGGAAAGCTGATTCATCATGGTTGATTGCAGTTTCATTTATCTTCGGCGCTTTTTCCTCTGCCCTTGCGGGATATTTAGGAATGAAAGCAGCTACAAAATCGAATGTCAGAACAACTCAAGCTGCAAGAACCGGCTTAGCTCCGGCGCTAAAAATTGCCTTTACCGGCGGTTCCATTATGGGAATGAATGTTGTAGGGTTAGCCGTAATTGGTCTTAGTGTACTTTTCATTATTTATTCTAACTTGGATTGGGATGTAATAAAAGTTATTAATGTACTTACCGGCTTTTCACTCGGAGCATCATCTATCGCATTGTTTGCCCGTGTGGGAGGCGGAATTTTTACAAAAGCGGCAGACGTTGGCGCAGATCTTGCCGGAAAAGTTTATGAGGGAATTCCAGAAGATGATCCTCGTAACCCAGCAACAATTGCTGATAATGTTGGAGATAATGTTGGTGACGTTGCCGGTATGGGCGCAGATCTTTTTGAATCATACGTGGGCGCAATAATAGGTACAATGGTGCTCGGTTCTCTATTTACTTCACTACCCGGATTTGAATCTTATACATTAGCGGCAGTTGTTTTGCCTTTGTACCTTGCTGGAACGGGAATTGTTATATCGATCTTGGGTACTTTCTTCGTGAATGTTAAAGAAGGCGGGAACCCGCAAAGAGCTTTGAATACAGGGGAATTCGGAGCCAGTGGGATCATGATAGTCGTTTCATATTTTGTTATAAAAGCTATTCTGCCAGAATCTTGGAGTCACGGCGGATTTGATTACACAAGCAACGGGGTATTCATTGCAACTTTAATTGGTGTAGCTGCTGGAACTATTATTGGATTGGTAACAGAATATTATACTGGAACACATTTTAAACCGGTTCATCAAATTGCAGATCAATCTATCACTGGTGCGGCAACCAATATTATTTCGGGGCTAGGGGTTGGAATGATGTCAACGGCAGTACCGATTCTTGTCATCGCTTTTAGTATAATCGGAGCTTACGAATTTGCAAATTTATATGGAATTGCAATTGCAGCATTCGGAATGCTCTCAACAACTGGAATACAGTTAGCGGTAGATGCTTACGGACCAATATCCGATAATGCAGGCGGAATTGCCGAAATGGCTAACCTGCCTAAGGAAGTTAGAGAAAGAACCGATAAATTGGATGCAGTTGGTAATACAACCGCAGCGATAGGTAAAGGATTTGCAATCGGCTCGGCTGCTTTAACAGCTTTGGCTCTTTTCTCAGCCTTTATGGTTCAAGCAGAAATAGAAGTAATCGATTTAGCTAAACCAATTATTATGGGCGGTTTATTTATTGGAGCAATGCTTCCTTTTGTTTTCTCAGCTCTGGCAATGAATGCTGTTGGACGTGCTGCTAAAGAAATGATCATAGAAGTTGGACGACAGTTCCGTGAGATACCGGGTTTAAGAGAAGGAAAAGCGGAAGCAGAATATTCTAAGTGTGTTAAAATTTCAACAAAAGCTGCAATACGCGAGATGATACTTCCTGGCTTAATGGCTATTCTGATTCCTGTAGTTGTTGGGTTTGTCAGTAAAGGAATGCTGGGTGGACTTTTGGCAGGAGTAACTACCTCGGGAGTATTGATGGCAATATTTCAATCAAACGCAGGCGGTGCCTGGGATAACGCAAAAAAATTGATAGAAGGCGGTTTCGAAAGTGAAGGTTTTACATACTCTAAAGGTTCCGAGGCACATAAAGCTTCCGTAGTAGGTGATACTGTCGGTGATCCATTTAAAGATACATCCGGTCCTTCGCTAAATATTTTAATTAAGTTAATGTCAGTGGTATCTTTAGTTATTGCGCCACTGATTAAATAGTATTATATTTATAGTTCATATTTTTTAACCCTGCTTTCTAAAATAATTTAGAAGGCCAAAAGACCAAAGGGAGGTAAAAACTTAATGAAGACCAATCATTATGAGAGTATGGTCGTATTAAACGCTACGCTCGAAGATACGCAGACCAATTCTGTTCTAAACCGCATTGAAGATCAAATTTCTTCAAACAGCGGTCAAATCTTAAATATTGACAAATGGGGACGTAAACGTCTTGCATACCCCATTCACAAACAAAAAAGCGGTTTTTATGTTGTCTATCAATATGAGGCACCTCGCGAATTAATTGCAAAACTTGAAAGATCATTTAGATTGGATGAAAACATAATTCGTTTTCTAACAATTAAACTTACCAAAAAAGATCTTGAACATATTGCGAAGAAGAAAGCCCAAATTGAAAGTGAAGCAGCTATTAAGGCTGAAACAGCGAAAGAAGATGTTGTTGATAAGAATAAAGAAAGTAACGATTAATATGTTTTATATTAGGGAGAATGTATAATGGCTGATTTAAAAATGCCAGAATTAAACAGTGTGATGGTCGCTGGTAATTTAACTAAAGATCCCACATTTAGAGAAACATCAAATAATACTCCTGTTGTTAATTTCCATGTAGCTGTTAATCGAAGATATAAAGATAGTAGCAACCAATGGCAGGAAGATGTATGTTATGTTGGAGTTGTTGCTTGGAACAAACTTGCTGACAGCTGCCGAGAAAGATTAACAAAAGGAAGTGCAGTATTAATTGATGGCGAATTACAGAGTAGAACATTTAAAACGGACGATAATAAAAACAGGACTATTGTTGAGATCAAAGCTAAAAGAATTCAATTTTTGAATAAAGTTGAGAAGAATGGCGTTAACGAGACTGCTGCCAAAAATTTTAGTTTAGGCAGTAATTCGGATGATAGTTCTACTTATGAAAGTAATTCATTTAATAAGTTCTTAACCGATGAAGAATCTAACCTTCTAAATGAAGATAAATAAGTTTGAGGAAAAAAATGAAAACTAAAAGAGTAAAAAGAGTGATCAATGAGCACATTGATTATAAAGATGCGAAGATGCTTCAAAAATTTATTAGTGATCAAGGCAAAATAATTCCTAGACGTGTAACCGGACTTAGCGCAAAACAACATAGAGAGTTAGTTAGAGCTATTAAACGTGCACGCCAAATTGCAATTATGCCTTTTATTTCAGAAGCTGTTAAATAAGGAGTTGTGAGATGAAACTTATATTAAGAAAAAATTTCAATCAATTAGGTCAAGTTGGCGAAATTGTTGATGTTAAAGATGGCTATGCTCGAAACTTCCTTATCCCAAGACAGATTGCTTATCCTGCAACTGCCGGTAATTTAAGAGCATTAGAGGAAGAGAAAAAACAAATTGCCAAAAAAGAATCTAAAAATTTAACTGCTGCTCAAGAGTTAAGTACAGAACTTGAAAAAGTTTCGGTTACAATTCCTGTAACAGTTGGCGAAGATGAAAAGATATTTGGTTCGGTTACTTCAAAAATGATTGCCGATGCCTTACTGGAAAAGGGGTTTGACGTTGATCATAGGAAAATTGAAATTGAAGAACCGATAAAAGCTTTAGGCATTTATAGTGTGAAGGTTAAAGTTCATGCTGATGTTGTAGCAACTGTAAAAACTTGGGTGGTTAGAGATTAATACCCATTGGAAATAAAAGACCAGTATTACTGGTCTTTTTTATTTAAAATATTTTATCAGATAATTAAAATTTGAAAATTAAACTAAAAGATGAATGATGAAAGAGTTTAGATTTAGAATAATCATGATTGCAGGTGTTTTGGCTCTGAGTATTTATTTGCTCTATCCAACATTCGCTGATATTCAAAATGAGAATAAAATTGAAAAAGAATTGGCGAAATATAAAGAAACGCTTATCAAATCAGACCCGAAAATTTCTGAGAATACACTTAATGATATGATTCTTGTAAAGGAGGACAGTATCATGATTGCCGATCCGTCAATTCGGGAGAACAGAGAAAAAAGAATGAAGCTTGGTCTAGATCTTCAAGGGGGTATGTACTTGGTTATGGAGGTTAACACAGCCAAACTTCTTGAAAAACTTGTAAAGAATCCAGATGAAGAATTTAAATCATATTTAAAGGCTGCTGAGGAAGAGGCAAAAGTTTCAGATGAAGAAATTGTAACTTTATTAGCGAAAAAGATTCAAGCTTCCGGGAAAAGATTAAGCAGGTACTTTGGTACGCTTCGTGAAAGTGATGCTGATATTATTGCAAGACTTCAGGAACAAGAAGCTGACGCTGTAACCAGAGCCATCGAAATTATCAGCAATAGGGTTAACCAGTATGGGGTATCGGAACCGAATATTCAGAAGCAGGGTGCAAGACGAATTATTGTTGAGCTTCCGGGTATCGCAAAAGAAGAAGAGGCAAAACGTCTTTTACAGGGTAGTGCTTTACTAGAATTTAAGCTGGTTAAAGAAGCTGACTTCACAATTCCAATAATGAATAGAATTGACGAGGTTTTAGCAAAATCGTTAGCTAATGAAAAGGATTCGCTTCTTCTCTCCGATACAACCAGTGCTAGTGATCTTTCTCCGGAGGAATTTGCAATTAAACATCCATTTTACTCAATTGCGATTATCAATCCGCAAAGCCCTTACGCAGATGCATTCGTAAAAGAATCTGATAAGTCGAAAGTAATAGCTTATTTAAGAAGACCAGAAGTGAAGAATGTTATTCCCGATAACGTTGAATTTTTATTCAGCGCTAAACCATTTACAAATCAAGATGGCGAGAACATTTACAGACTGTTCCTTGTAAATAAAAAAGCTGAACTGACCGGCGGTGTTATTGTTGACGCTAACGCTAATATCGATCCTCAAACTACCGAGCCGATAGTAACAATGCAGATGAACAGTGAAGGCGCCAGAGAATGGGCAAGAATAACAGGTTCCAACATCGATAGGAGATGTGCAATTGTACTTGATAACGCTGTTTATTCAGCACCGACAATACAAGGAAAAATTCCTAACGGAAGTTCTCGTATTACCGGTATGGCAGATATGAACGAAGCAAAACTATTGCAGATCGTTCTTAAAGCCGGTGCATTACCCGCACCTGTTGATATAATTGAGGAAAGAACAGTTGGTCCCTCGCTAGGTCAGGATTCTATTAATCAAGGTCTTAATTCAACTATGATCGGATTTTTCTTAGTTGCTGTATTTATGATCTTCTATTATAAAAAAACTGGTATTGTTGCAGACCTTGCACTATTTTTCACTGTGATAATTATCATGGGAGTCTTAGCCGGATTTCATGCAACTTTAACCTTACCTGGTATTGCCGGTATTATTCTTACAATAGGTATGGCTGTTGATGCAAATGTTCTGATTTACGAAAGAATAAGAGAAGAATTAAAAACGGGCAAAACAGCTAAAGCATCGGTCGAGAGTGGTTTTGCAAATTCTTACTCAGCTATCCTCGATTCGAATATTACTACATTTTTTACAGGTATCATTCTATATCAATTCGGCAGCGGTCCTGTTCAAGGTTTTGCTTTAACCTTGATGATAGGTATTATAGCAAGCTTATTTAGTGCTTTCGTTGTTACCCGACTGATATTTGATATGATGGTTGCCAGTGGTAATAAAATAAATATAGGTTAATAAAGGAGATAAATTATAAATGCAAGTTTTTGATAATCTAAATATTGATTTTGTTTCTAAAAGAAAAGTAGCCTATATTTTTTCGGGTACTTTAATTCTTTTAGGACTGATAAGCATTATCTTCCGCGGACTTGAACTTGGTATTGACTTCAAGGGCGGAACTGATATTGCACTTAAATTTGATAATCCAATTGATATTGGTGATATAAGATCAGGGTTGGATAACATTGGTCTTGGTAATATTGAAGTAAAAACTTTCGGCGGAGAATCCGGAATTCTAGTTAGAACAGAATTACAATCGGTTCCGCCAAAAATATACTCCAAAATGGTTGTTGCTATTGAAAATGCGATTAAAGAATATCATCCAGGTGTGGAATTGTCTGTTTCAGATTCTTCATCTAATTCTGTTATATTCAAATTTGCAGACCAGACTGTAATCGAAAATATTTCTTCACAGCTTTTTAAAAATGGATATCAAACCAGTAGATTAGACGATGATCATTTGGTTGTTCGTGTAAGTTTAGCAGATTGGATTGAAGAAGCATTAAGAACCAAGATGCCTGGTAACCATTTTGTTGTTCAGAAGGAAGATCATGTAGGACCAAAAATTGGCAGTGAACTTAAACAAGATTCTATTATAGCAGTTGGTCTAGCGCTTATTGTTATTATGATCTATCTTGCTTTTAGATTCAAATTTGTTTTTGCACTCGGCGCAGTTATTGCTCTTTTCCACGACGTTATAATCACACTCGGTATGTTTGCACTTTTGCATGGACTTATTCCTGCTCTGAATCTTGAAATATCGATAAGTGTTGTAGCTGCTTTTCTAACTCTTGTAGGATATTCAATCAACGATACTGTTGTTGTATTCGATAGAGTTAGAGAGAATATTAAAATTCATAAGACAGCCGATCTTGCCGATAATATTAATCGAGCAATTAACCAAACCATGAGAAGAACATTAGTAACAAGTTTAACAACCTTATTCGTTGTAACTGTATTGCTTTTCTTCGGCGGTGACGTTTTAAGAGGATTTGCTTTTACATTATTCTTTGGTATTATTATCGGTACTTACTCATCAATATTTGTTGCTAGTCCTTTTGTTTATGAATATGTGTTGAAAAGTAAAAAGAGAATACAGTTTTAGACTTGAGATATTAGATGAAAGATTAAAAACCCTCGAATTTCTCGAGGGTTTTTTTATTAATGTATGAGTATAAAATAGATCAAATTGTTTTGTTATTTGACTAAAATCATTTTACGGCTTTGTGTAAAAGTGCCAGACTGCAATCTATAAAAATATATTCCACTTGTTAGGTCACTACCAGCATTAAATTGCACATTATAATTTCCTGGCTGCTGCTCTTTGTTTACTAGAGTTGCTACTTCCCTACCCAATACATCAAATACTTTCAATTCAACATTTCCCAACATTGGTATTGAATAGCTGATCATTGTACTCGGGTTAAATGGATTGGGGTAATTATTTGAAAGCCTATAAGTAATAATTTCATTGTTATCTAACGTAATATCTGTTACAGGTGTGTAAGTGTATGTAGCTTTATCATCATTGCGCCAACTTGAAGAGATCCAGATTTGAGTTAATTCTTCAGTCAAATTATTATTCTCATCGTATGTATATGTTTCTTTATAACCATCAGTCCAGTTAGAATCTTTCCAGTTTTGGTATAAGTCTTCAATCATATTATTTTTACCGTCATAGATGTATGTATGCCTTTTCCCATCCAGCCACTCTGAATTATGCCAATATTGCTCTTTATCTTTAATCAAATTATTATTTACATCATATGCATAGATGTTTTGCGACATATCTTCCCAATACGAACCAACCCATTTTTGATATAAGAAGCTAATTTTATTATTCTCATCATAACCATAGGTGTATTTACTATCATTCGCCCAATCTGAACCACTCCATCTTTGAAATAATTCTTCAACCAAATTATTGTTCTCATCATAGGTATATACAACTATTGAAGAATTCTCCCAATTAGAATTCTTCCATAATTGAAATGATCTTTCGATAATATTATTATCCTCATCATATACGAAACTATACTTTCCACTTGTAACCCAATTAAGACTATCCCAACTTTGTGAGATCTTTTCAATAAAAAAATTATTTTCATTATAAGTGAGATCAAATTTCCAAGAATTAACCCAACTTGAACCATCCCAATTTTCTCTTAATAATTCAGTCAAATTGCCTTTCTCATTATAAGTTGAGCTATACTTCCCTGAATTTACCCAATCAGCGCCACTCCACTCAAGTCTAATTTCTTCAACTAAATAGTCATTCTCATTATATATGTACTTGCCCTTTCCTGTCATGCTCCAATCTGAACCATCCCATCTTTGATATTCAACTTCTTCAAGTAGAAATCCATTATCAAGAACGGTTTTATCTATTATCGTTTCTGACTTCCTATTTTGATAATTGAATAATTCGAATGGGTCTGTAAATTGTTCAAAAATATTTGAATCGGGAATGATCGGTAGCTTTTCTGAAATATCTATTTGTGCAAGTGCTTGGAAAGAAATGATCAAACATATTACTATTGAATTAAATAAAGATTTACATATAAAATTCATGTTACCTCCATTAAATTACTCGTATGGAATTAGATTTATGATTATAAAAAGAAAGTAAGGAATGAAGAATTGATTGTCAAGATAATAATATCTTGTTACTTAGAGACACCGCATCCGAATATTTTTCTTAAATACTCAAAGCAAAAAGAAGCTGCGCAATAAAATAAGTCGATAAAATAATCGGTTCGGCTAATTTGAATTTTTTGTAAAATTTATTGAACGCTAATACCGTATCGGATATCGCGAAGAGAACTGCACCGGTAAGAATTAAACTTAATCCGTTACTGAAATAAATACTATTATTCCAGGCTGAGTAAACCATTGCCGATATAACCAGCATATAAATAATTACCGGATATTTCATTCCGCCAAGTCTCGGCAAAAGATATTTTAAAACTACAGCCATATAAATCAGTATCGGGAGAGCTATAACACTGTAATAACTATTTACATTTTGGTTGAAAGCCAGGATATACAAAATATGTGCAATCAGAAATGAGTAGAGTCCGTTATTGAAATATCTATCAGGATAAAGCAGGAAAAGATCACCAAGCAGAGAAAAGATCAATCCGGTCATTACTAAAAAAGCATAAGCTGAGTACTCTTCCCTCGCTTCAAGTAACGGCAAAGCAATAATGAACAACATTGTCAACGGTTTTGCGATAATGAATATTCTTTCTCTCCCTGTCTGTTTTGTTACGACAGAGATTAAGATCAAGAGTAAGATTATGATTAAGAAAATATTTGTAAGCATATTTTATTCCAGATACTCAACGTCAAAATTGTAATCCCATTTATCGAAGTAGAGATTGCCGCCTTTCCATTCAACCTCTCCCCTTTGAAAATCAACCGTCTCACTACGCGGATAAATTTTTGCAGGATAGAGCGGCTGTCCGTAATCGCTGTTAACAATAAAATGATAAGCATCGTTACCGCCAAAGAAAAACCATTTAATGTTTTCATCGTCGGAATTAACAAGTCCGAATGATTGATCAATCGGTACCCAGCCAATTCCTTCAAAATAGGATTCTCCCCAATCGTGAAGATTCCAGTTGTTTGGATGTAGCATCAATCCGCTCTCCCATCTAGCTGGAATTCCGTTATACCGAGCAAGTGTAATAAATGTGAGTGTCTTTATTCCGCAGTCACCGTGCCTAGTAGTCAACGCATAATCAGAAATGTTCTGAATTGTGGAATACTCCCTTGCCCCCGCCCAAGGAATATTATCGTTTATCCATTTGTATATCTTTTTGGTTTTTATTATCGGGTTGGTTTCCTTCCCAATAATTTCCTTTGATATCTTTTTAACTTTATCTGTAAATACTATATGAGGCGGACGCTCTGCTGTATAAGTTTTATACAACTCAGAATCTTTTTGATATGGCTTTGCATTATCGCTCTTTAACTCGTGCCATTCATTTTCCCCGGTAAATTCAACGGATAATTTAAACTCTGTCGGTTTTCCTTTTTGTGCAACTTTCTCTGAATAGATCGTTCTGTGTGCATATTCATCAGGAGAAATAATATAGTTGTCATTATTGATCAAAACCAACTTGACATTTTTCTGCCGCTCCCCTTTTTCCCTTGGGAA